>DATFGD010000186.1:0-7614 GCA_035249725.1 Burkholderiales bacterium | reverse complement strand
TCGCACACCACGATACGGTGATCGAGCCCGAGGATCACGTGATCGTCTTCGTCGTGAACAAGCGCATGATGCCCCGGGTCGAGAAGCTTTTCCAGGTGGACATCGGCTTTTTCTGACCATACGCCGCGCCGGGCGCCATTGAGCAAGAAGAATAATCCTCAGCTATGACCTGGCTGCTGCCGGTATATCGTGTGCTGGGCATCATCGCGATGGCGATGAGCCTCACGCACCTGCTGCCGATTTTCACCTCGCTCGTGTACCGCGACGGCACCACAGGGCATTTCGCCGCGTCCATGGCGCTCAACTTTGCAGCGGGGAGCGGGCTATGGCTCGTCGCCCGCGCGCACAAGCGCGAACTCATCCTGCGCCAGGGCATCCTGCTCGTGCTCTTTGTCTGGACCGGCGGCGCGTTATTTGCGACGGTTCCGCTGCTGCTTGCGATCCCCGGCCTCTCCTTCACCGACGCTTACTTCGAGGCGATATCCGGTCTCACGGCAACCGGCGCCACCGTGCTTGCGAACGTCGATCACCTGCCGGCATCGGTCAACGTCTGGCGCGCGGAACTGCAATGGCTGGGCGGCATGGGGGTCATCGTGCTGGTCGTCGCGATACTGCCGATGCTGGGCGTCGGCGGCCGGCAGATCTCGAAGTCCGAAATTCCCGGACCGATGAAGGAAGACCAGCTCACGCCGCGGCTCACCGAAACCGCGAAAGGGCTGTGGCTGGTTTACGCCGGGCTCACGCTCGCGTGCTTCGTGTCGTATCACGCCGCCGGCATGAGCTGGCTCGACGCCCTGATACACAGTTTCACCACCATATCGCTCGGCGGCTATTCGTCGCACGACGCGAGCTTCGCCCATTTCAATTCACCGCTCATCGAATCGATCGCGATATTCTTCATGCTGGCAGGGGGCATCAACTTCGCGACGCATTTCATGGTGTGGCGCCAGCGCAGCTTCGGGCCTTATCGTCACGACACCGAAGTGCATTACTTCCTGCTGGCGGCGGGCATAAGCGTCGCCGGCATCGCGTTGTTCCTGTGGTTCGCCGCCGTTTATCCGGACTTCCCCACGGCACTGCGCTACGCCGCTTTCAATATCGTTTCTTTCGGCACGACGACCGGATACACCACTGCCGATTACAACGTCTGGCCGGTGTTCGCCGCGCTGTGGATGCTGTTTCTCGGAACTTTTCTGTGCAGCTCGGGTTCCGCCGGGGGCGGCATCAAAATGATCCGGGCGATCATCCTCTACCGGCAAGTCTATCGCGAGTTGAACCGGCTCGCGCACCCCAGCGCGACGCTCCCCCTGAAGGTCGCCGGTCATGTGATTCCCAATCAGATCGTTTTCGCGGTGCTCGCGTTTTTCTTCGTGTGGGTGGCCATGCTGATCGGCATGACGCTGGTGCTCGGGTGGTCGGGTCTCGATGCGATGACCGCCTTCTCCGCGGTGGCTGCTTCCTTGTGCAACATCGGCCCCGGCTTGAACCAGATCGGTCCAGCATCCAATTTCGCGGTGCTGAGCGACTTCCAGACGTGGGTGTGTGCGGCCGCGATGCTGCTGGGGCGACTGGAACTGTTCACCGTTCTGGTTGTGTTCACGCCGACGTTCTGGCGCAAATGAGCCGACGGGTTGAACTTTATCGACCGGCCGGAATCCCCATGATTGTCTTTGTGCAGGTCAAAGCCGATGTTTACAATAGGGTCGAGAGCCGGGCATGCAAAAAGTGAACCTCACCCAGCACTTCCTCATCGCCATGCCGAACATGGTGGATCCGCATTTTGCCAAGACGCTCACCTTCATCTGCGAACATAACGAGCAGGGCGCGCTCGGCGTAGTCGTAAACCGCCCGATCGACATGACGCTCGAGACGCTGCTCGAGCAGATCAGCATCCCGCTCGATTCGGGCGCTTTCAAGTCCGTTCCGGTGCATTTCGGCGGCCCGGTGCAGGTCGACCGCGGATTCGTTCTCCACACGCCGCGCGGAGAATGGCAGTCGACGCTCGCCGTCGGCTCGGATATCGGTCTCACCACATCGAAGGACATACTGCAGGCCGTTGCGCGCGGCGAGGGGCCGCGGCAATTGCTCGTGACGCTCGGCTACGCCGGATGGGCACCCGGACAACTGGAGCACGAGCTTTCGCAAAATGCCTGGTTGACGGTGCACGCCAAGCCCGAGGTGATCTTCGAACTTTCCTCGGAGGAGCGGCTGCCCGCAGCGATGAGTCTGCTCGGTGTGGATTATGCAAGCCTCTCCGAGCAGGCGGGTCACGCATAATCGGCGCTCGAGCGGCCCGTGGCGGCAACAACGAAGATCGTTCCCGCGCATTGAATCAAACCCGCGCAAGCGGCACCGTCATGGCATTCGACTACGGCGAAAAACGGATCGGCGTCGCGATCGGCGATCTCGCGGTGGCGATCGCGCATCCGCTTACCACGCTACACGCCGAAGACAATCGCACCCGGTTTTCCGCCATTGCCGCGCTCGTCGAAGAATGGCATCCGGTCGCCTTCGTTGTCGGGGTACCCTTCCCGTCCGACGATCGCGAACACGAACCCGCCCGCCTGGCGCGTCGCTTCGCCCGGCGTCTGGAAGGCCGTTTTCGCATCCCGACGCAGCTCGTCGACGAGCGGCTCACCTCCCACGCCGCGGAGAGCGGACTGCGGGAACAAGGTGTGCGTAAAGGGGCTGTGCGCGATGCGGTGGATGCCGTGGCCGCGCAGCTCATTCTGCAAATGCACTTTGACGCTTTGGGGGTAGCCTCCCCGCCGCCGGCACGCGGAGCTTAAGTGCAGCTGCGACTTGTGGTAGTGTACGCGCCGCGCTGCACACCCTGATCCATGCCGGGCAAACCGCTACCCGACGCCGAAGCGCTGCTCTCGGCGCTCACCGACAAAATGCGGCCCTCCGTCGGGCCCGAGAGCGGTTTGATCGGCATCCACACGGGCGGCGTCTGGATTGCGGAGCGCCTGCACGCGGCGCTGGGGCTGAAGATTCCCTGCGGGACACTCGACATCTCGTTCTACCGCGACGACTACGAGAAAATCGGCCTGCACCGCAACGTCAGGGCGTCCGCCATCCCGTTCGAAGTCGAAGGCCGCCACCTCATCCTCGTCGATGACGTACTCTACACCGGCCGCACCATACGGGCGGCGATGAACGAGCTTTTCGACTATGGACGCCCGGCGAGCATCCGGCTGGCTGCGCTCCTTGACCGCGGCGGGCGCGAACTGCCGATCGCGGCACAATTCGTCGGCGCCACAGTAGAGCTTGCGCCGGGTGAAAGCATCGAGCTCAAGCGCACCGCGCAGGGACGGCTCGCCCTCGTCCTGCATCAGGACCAGCCCTAGTCATGTGGCTCGATCCCGCGAACCCGCAACTCAACCGGAACGGTGAGTTGCACCATCTCTTGTCGGTCGAAGGTCTGCCCGCAGAAATCCTGTGGCAGGTGCTCGATACCGCGCAATCGTTTGTCGGTGTAACGCAGCGTGAAGTAAAAAAAGTTCCCCTCCTGCGCGGCAAGGCGGTGTTCAATCTGTTCTTCGAACCGAGCACGCGCACGCGGACCACTTTCGAGATCGCTGCCAAGCGGCTCTCCGCAGACGTCCTCAACCTTGCGATCAATATTTCGTCGGCGAGCAAGGGCGAGACGGTACTCGACACGGTGGCAAATCTTTCTGCAATGCAGGCGGACATGTTCGTGGTGCGCCATGCCGCAAGCGGCGCGCCCTACCTCATCGCGCGTCACGTCGGTCCCGACATCCACGTGATCAACGCGGGGGACGGGCGGCACGCCCATCCGACGCAAGGCCTGCTCGACATGTTCACGATCCGCCACTACAAGAAGGATTTTGCGAGCCTGCGCGTCGCAATCGTCGGTGACATTCTGCATTCCCGGGTTGCACGCTCGCAGATTCATGCCCTCACTACGCTCGGTTGCCCCGAAATCCGCGTGATCGGTCCGAAGACGCTGTTGCCGAGCCGGGTCGAGAATCTCGGCGTGCACGTCTACCACGACATGCGCCAGGGACTGAAGGACGTGGACGTGGTGATGATGCTGCGCCTGCAGAACGAGCGCATGGAGGGGCCGCTGCTGCCCTCCGCGCAGGAGTTTTACAAGTACTACGGGCTCACCGAAGACAAGCTGGCTGTCGCCAAGCACGATGCCATCGTGTTGCACCCCGGTCCGATGAACCGCGGTGTCGAAATCGATTCGAGCGTCGCTGACGGCGCCCAATCGGTGATACTGCCCCAAGTCACGTTCGGCATCGCGATCCGGATGGCCGTCATGAGCATACTGGCCGGAAACTGATCGATGAGGCTGCACATCGCAAACGGCCGTCTCGTCGATCCCCAAAGCGGCGTGGACGCGGTTCAGGATGTTTTCATCGCCGATGGCCGCATCGCCGCCATCGGCACGGCCCCGGCCGGCTTCGAGGCGAACCACACGCTGGACGCGCGAGGTCTCGTCCTGTGTCCCGGACTGGTCGATCTCTCCGTGCGTTTGCGCGAGCCGGGGTTCGAATACATGGCGACGCTCGAATCCGAGATGGACGCGGCGATAGCAGGCGGGGTGACGAGCCTGGCATGTCCGCCGGACACCGATCCGCCGCTCGACGAACCGGGCCTCGTTGAAATGCTCAAGTTCAGGGCCAAGAATCTGAGCCAGGCGCGGGTCTATCCCATCGGCGCCCTCACCGAAGGACTCAAAGGACTCCGGCTCACGGAAATGGCGGAACTGCGCGATGCCGGCTGCATCGCGTTCTCCCAGGCCGACGCGCCGCTCACCGATAACCAGGTGCTGTTCTACGCGCTGCAGTACGCCGCGACCTTTGGCTTTTCGGTGTGGCTGCGACCTCAGGACCCGACGCTTGCCCGTAACGGTGTTGCCCATGACGGCCAGGTTGCCACGCGGCTCGGTCTGCCCGGCATTCCGGTCTGCGCCGAAACCGCGGCGCTTTCGATCATCCTGTTGCTTGCGCGCGAAACCGGCGCCCGGGTACATCTCGCCCGGCTATCGAGCGCCGAAGGCGTGGACATGGTGCGGCAGGCCAAACAGCGCGGCGTCGCGGTCACCTGCGACCTCGGCATTCACCACGCGCATCTTTCCGAGATGGACGTGGGCTATTTCGATCCGAATTGCCACTTGACGCCGCCGCTGCGCTCGCTGCGCGACCGCGATGCCTTGCGCCAGGCGCTCGCCGAGGGCGTCATCGATGCGCTGTGCTCGGATCACACGCCGGTGGACGAGGACGCGAAGCAGCTTCCGTTCGCGGAAGCCGAAAGCGGCGCGACGGGACTGGAGCTGCTGCTGCCCCTCACGTTGAAGTGGGCGCAGGAAATGCAGGTTCCCGCGGGCCGGGCGCTGGCCAAAATCACCTGCGACGCCGCGCGCGTGCTCGATATCGACGCCGGCAGGCTCGCGGTGGGCGGCCCGGCCGACATCTGCATTTACGATCCCGAGCGTTATTGGAAGGTCGCGCCGGCCGCACTGAAAAGCCAGGGCAAGAACACGCCGTTTCTGGGCGTCGAACTGAAGGGCAAGGTTCGTTACACGTTGATCGACGGCGAGATCGTCTACCAGGACGACGCGCGCTGACACCGGTCGGGTTGCCGGAACTCCACCGGCTTTCCGCCATCCTATCGAATCGTCATCCGTGAAACCCTATGAGGAATGCGTCGCCATGAATCCCTTGCTTGACTTCTCCGGGCTGCCGCGATTCGGCGATTTCAAGCCCGATATCGTTGCGCCGGCGGTGGACCGGCTTCTCGCCGAAAACCGCGCGCTCATCGCACGTCTCGCAGCGCCCGACGTGCCCGCGACATGGGATGAATTCGTCGCACCGCTGGAAGATGCGAACGAGCGTCTCGCGCGCGCCTGGGGACAGGTGGGCCACCTGAACGCAGTCATGAACTCGCCGGAGCTGCGGGACGCATACAACGCAAACCTTCCCAAGATCACCCAGTACTACACGGAGCTTGCGCAGCATCAAGGGTTGTTCGAAAAATACAAGAAGCTCGCCGCTTCGGACGAATTTCGAAGCCTCTCGCGCGCGCAGCGCAAGATCGTCGAGAACGAGCTGCGCGACTTCCGGCTGGGCGGCGCGGAACTGCCTGCAGACCGGAAGGCCCGGTTCGTGCAGATTCGCGAACGGCTGTCGCAGCTCTCCTCGCGTTTCAGTGACAACCTGTTGGATGCGACGAACGCGTTCGCACACTACGTGACGGACGAGGGTGAACTCGCCGGCATCCCGGACGACGTGCGCCAGGCGGCCGCGGAGGCGGCCCGCGCAGACCAGCGCTCAGGGTGGAAATTCACGCTGCACGCGCCGTCCTATCTTCCGGTCATGCAGTATGCAGAAACGCGCGGTCTGCGCGAAACGATGTATCGCGCGTACGTGACCCGCGCAGCCGAATTCGGCAAGCCGGAGTGGGATAACACAGCACTCATCAGGGAGATCGTGAACCTGCGCCAGGAAATGGCGCGTCTCCTCGGCTTCAACAACTTTGCCGAATACTCGCTCGAGCCAAAGATGGCCGAATCGCCGCAGCAAGTGCTCGAATTCCTCGATCAGCTTGCGGGGCGTGCGCGCCCGTACGCGAAAGGCGATCTCGAGGAGCTGACGCGCTTTGCACGAGACGAACTGCGGCTCGGGACGCTCGAAGCCTGGGACCTGGCGTATGCCTCGGAAAAGCTGCGCATGGCACGCTATGCCTTCTCCGACCAGGAGGTGAAGCAGTATTTTCCGGAGACGACCGTGCTGCCCGGCATGTTCCGGCTCGTCGAGACCCTGTATGGCCTGGTGATCACGCCGGCCGAGGCGCCGAGGTGGCACACTGACGTGCGCTTCTTCGCAATCCGGGACCGCAGCGGTGCACTGATCGGTGAGTTCTACGCTGATCTCTATGCGCGGCCGTCGAAGCGCGGCGGCGCATGGATGGACGAGGCGATCACCCGGCGGCTCAAGGACGGCCAGGTTCAGGTTCCGGTCGCCTATCTCAACTGCAACTTCTCCGCGCCGGTGGGCGAGCGGCCGGCGCTGTTCACCCACGACGAAGTGATCACGCTGTTTCACGAGTTCGGGCACGGCCTGCACCACCTGCTGACGCGCGTGGACCATCTCGGCGTATCGGGGATCAACGGCATCGAATGGGATGCGGTCGAACTGCCCAGCCAGTTCATGGAGAACTTCTGCTGGGAATGGGACGTTGTGGAGCCCATGACGCGGCACGTCGCCACTGGCGCTTCGCTCCCGCGTGGACTGTTCGACAAAATGATCGCCGCAAAGAATTTTCAGAGCGGGCTGCAGACCGTGCGCCAACTCGAGTTCGCGCTTTTCGACCTGCACATGCACTACGACTTTGACCCGCACGGGCCGAAGACCGCGCTTGACTTGATCGACGAGGTTCGATCGCGCGTCGCCGTGATACATCCGCCTGCCTACAACCGCTTTCCAAACAGTTTCTCGCACGTATTCGCGGGCGGCTACGCGGCGGGCTACTACAGTTACAAGTGGGCGGAAGTGCTGTCCGCAGACGCTTACAGCCTGTTCGAGGAGAACGGCGTGCTCGACCCGGGAACCGGGCGCCGTTTCTGGGATGAAGTGCTCGGCG
>DATFGD010000185.1:0-4425 GCA_035249725.1 Burkholderiales bacterium | reverse complement strand
GAATTCGTGAACGAACACGATCGGCGTGCCCTTCCCCGCCTCTTCGTAATAGAGCCGGACTCCGTTGGATATTGCATACGGCATCGATTTTCTCCTCTCTGACCGGAATGTTGTGTGGATGTGTTGCGCGCGATTGACGATGCGCGGCGTTATTGCTTCTGCGCCATCGTCGAGACGTTGAGCGAGCGCGGGTCACGCGGCCGCCAGCGTCCCGAATCGACCTCGGCAAAAAACCCGGCCGCGACGGCGTTGAAGAAGTCGGGCTCCTCCACGTTGACGGCGTGTCCCGTGCCGGGCACCACGCTGAGCCGCGCCGAGGGGCACGTCCGCTTGATGAAAACGCTCGGCGCCACGGCACTTGGATCCTCGTCGCCGCACACGACGTGCATAGGGACAGCAAGACGGCGCAGGCGTGGCGCGAGGCTATAGATGCTCGGGCGCCTTGCCTGAATGCCGCGCAGCGTGTTCGCGCTCCCGAGGGCCGAATGCTCGGCGACCCGCGAGTAGAATTCTTCAAACCCGCGCGGGTCCTTTCTGCGCAGCGGCACGCGTGCGGGGTGGTTGAGATACATTTTTACGACCTCCCGGGTACCCAGCGTGAGATAGCGTTGCGCCTGCGATTCGGTATTGCGCTGGAATTGCGCCATCCGCCCGGGGTCCGAGCCGGCGCCGGCGCCGACCAGCGTAAGCGAGCGTGCCCGGTCCGCATGGCGCAAACCGAACTGAAGGGTCGTGTATGCGCCCATCGAGCAGCCCACCACGTGCGCTTTGCGCACGCCGAGTTGGCGCATCAGGTTGACGATATCGTCGGTCGCGATGCGGTACGAGTACTTCGATACCGAAGGCGGCACATCGGAAGGCGGGTAGCCGCGCGCATTGAACGCGATGCAGCGGTAACGGCGGCTGAAGCGGCGGATCTGCGCGTCCCAGCTATGGAGATCGCCGGAAAACTCGTGCACGAAGATGACCGGCGTGCCCTTTCCGCTCTCTTCATAGTACAGGCAGATTCCGTCGGAGATTGCGTGCGGCATGGGTCTAGTCTCTTGTTATGGTCGTATCTGCCGCGCTACTCTAGCTCATTTGCCGGCTTCCGCCTGATGTGCGATGCGTATCCCGATCAACACCAGAGCCGCGCCGGCAAATTGCAGCACGCCGAGGGTTTCGCCGAGCAGCACCCAGGCGAACAGCGCGGCCATCACCGGCTGCAGCAGGAGTCCCACCGAGGAAAGCCGTGATGGCAGGTGCGCCATTGCGTAGGCGATCAGGCTCTGCCCGGCCACCTGCGCTACCAGCGCGAGCCCGAAGAGCTTGATCCAGCCGGCGCCGGTGGAAGGAAGGAATTGCTCCCCCGAGACGAGCGCGACCGGCAGCAGTATGGCCGCCGTCACCATGCCGCTCCACAACATGATGCGCGCCGTGCCGGTCGTCGTGCGCAAGCGCGTGACGGTGAGCTGGTATCCGGCGTAGAACATCGCGGTCAACACGCCGAGCCCATCGCCGAGCAGCACTTCGCCCGAGATGTGCACATCGCCCCCGACCAGGAGCGCGATGCCGGCGAGCGCCATCGTGAGCCCGGACAGAAAGCGCAATGCAGGGCGCTGGCCGAGCATGAGCCACACGGCGAGCGTGACGAAAATCGGTGCGAGGTTGGCGAGCAGCGTCGCAGTTGCGACCGTCGTCAGCACGATCGACCAGTGCCACACCGCGAGGTCGCCGGCGAAATAGACGCCGGCGACCGCCATGAGACGCCGCTCGCGCGGCGCGTCGGCGTGTACCACTCCGTCGCCTTCGGCGCTACCCCCCCTCGTGAAGAAGGAGAAACTGGTGCGCGGCGCGACAGCCAGCATCCACGCCCAGAGAAAAGGCAGCGCGAGAAAGACGCGCCAGAACGCAGTGGAAACCGGCCCGGCTTCACTCACTTTGACGAAGAGCGGTGATGCGCCTATCGCGACCGCGCCGGCGAAAAGCGCCGCGAGCGCAACCGGCCGATCGCTTGCCGGCGCGGCGGTCTCCCCGGGTGACATGGGTTAGGCGTTACCTGCCCTGAAACTTCGGTTTGCGTTTCTCGATGAAGGCTGCCATGCCTTCCTTCTGATCCTGCGACGAGAACAGGATCTGGATCGCTTTGGTTTCCAGCGCAAGGCCGGTCTCGAGGGCGGCATCCATGCCGCGCAGCACCGCCTCCTTCGCCTGCTGGATGGCGAGCGGCGAGAGCGCGGCGATCTGCTGCGCCATTTCGATCGCCCGCTTCTCGACTTCGGCGTCCGGCACGAGCTCGCTGACCAGACCCATTTCCAACGCTTCCTTCGCGCCGAATAAGTCGCCGGTCAGGATATAGCGCATCGCCTTGTACTTGCCGGCAACCCGCGTGAGCCGCTGCGTTCCGCCCCCGCCGGGGATGATGCCGATTTTCACTTCCGGTTGGCCGAACTTCGCTGACTCACCGGCGATGATGATGTCGCAGGTCATTGCCAGTTCGCAGCCGCCGCCCAGCGCAAAGCCGTTCACCGCGGCGATGACGGGCTTCGGGCATGCGGCGATGGTGCGCCACAGTTTGTGGGTGCCGCGCAAAACCATGTCGATCGTGCCCGCGCCCGCCATCTCCTTGATGTCGGCGCCGGCTGCAAAGCTCTTCTCATTGCCGGTTAGAACGATGCAGCGAACCGCTTCGTCTTCGCCCGCTTCGGTCAGGTGCCGGGCAATCAGCCGGCGCACCTCCATGTTGAGCGCGTTGCGCGCCTCCGGACGGTTGATGCGGATCAGCGTCACCGCCTCGGCGGGACGTTCAACGAGAACGACGGACGGGGTCATGATCGACTGCTACTTCGCGAGCCCGAGATCGACCAGGACGGATTTCATGGCGTCATACGTTTCATCGAGCTCCTTGCGAAATTCCTTCCCGGTGACGAACTCGTTCGACCAGTAGTTCTTTTCGAGATCGGCCTGCCATTCCGGGGCTTCGCTCGCCTTGCGCAGCGCGCCTTCCCAGAATGCGACTTGCGGCGGGGTGAGTCCCTTCGGTCCCACGATGCCGCGGAAACCGCCGTATACCAGCTTGACGCCCAGTTCATTCCAGGTCGGCACATTGGCGAGCGTACCTCCGAAGCGGCGCGGACCGGCGACGGCGACGACCCGCATGTTGCCGTTTGCCACGTGCGGAGCGGCATTGCCCGCCGCGGTGGTGACGAGATCGATGTGGCCGCCGAGCAAATTCGTGATCGCTTCGGCCGAACCCTTGTAGGCCACGGCCTTGAGTTCCTTCGCGTTGCCGCCGATCGACTTCATGAGCAGTCCGGCGGCGATGTGGTTGTGGCTGCCGAGCGCGGTGGCGAAGCCGATCGCGACCGACTGCGGATCCTTTTTGAGGCGCGCGGTCAGATCCTTGCCATCCTTGATCGAAGAATTCGCATTCACCGCGAACACGACGTAGTCGTTGAACAGCATGGCGATCGGCGTGAAATCGCCATGGTGGATCTTGCTGCGGCCGGTGATGTGGTTGGTGAGCAGCGCCGTCGTACCGACGAGCAGCGTATGCGGATCGCCCGCGCGCTGCGAAACATACGTGAACGCGATGCTGCTGCCGCCGCCCGGCCGGTTCACGACCGTAATCGACGTCGGCACCAGCTTCTTGTCGATCAGGGCACGCTCCACCGCGCGAGCGGTCTTGTCATTGCTGCCGCCGGGCGCTGAACCGACCACGATCTCGACATTGCGCTGCGGAGACCAGCCTTGTGCGTGAGCGGGAATGCTGAAAACGACCCATGCCAGTACAGCCAGTACGCGATAAAACGTCATGCTTCCTCCTTCACTTTGTAAGTGCGGCCCAGAGCGTGTCGGCGCCGCGTTTCTGAGTGATGCCGCCGAGCGTGGCGGCCCATTCCGCTTCGTTGCCATACTCTTCGCGCCACGACCACAATCTGAGCGTGGCGTGATGGAGCGGGTATTCGTCCGTGACGCCGATGGCGCCGTGCACCTGGTGCGCGATCAGCGCCCCCTCCCGCGCCGCTTCGGCAGTGCGGATTTTGGCCGATGCGACTGCCAAAGTCACGTCGGCCGCGCGCTCCATCGCGCCTGCCGCTGACAGCGCGGCCGCCACCGATGCGGCTACTTCCGCGGCGAATCGCGCCAGTTCCTGTTGCATCGCCTGGAATTGCCCGATGCGGCGGCCGAACTGCACGCGCTCCTGTGCGTAGCGCACGGCAAGCTCGAGCGCGCGCTCCAGTGCACCGGCCATGAGCAGCGATCGAGCGAGCGCGCCGCGCAGCCTGAGCGCGCTGCGCGTCACCTTTCCTGCCGGTGCTGCGTCTTCGGCAATCACGTCGTGCAGCGTGACGGCATCGCGCGGTTCGCCGGCCAAATTGCAGCCGGGATGAATTTCGCAGCGGACAGGATCGATGCTGACCACCAGCCCCCCTGCATCGGATT
>DATFGD010000184.1:0-2210 GCA_035249725.1 Burkholderiales bacterium | reverse complement strand
TCGCCTTCCGAAATGACCACAACGACGGCCGTCTCCGAGTTGCCGCCGTCGACGATCCTGGCAGCGACCGTCAAATGCGCCGCACCGACCGCAACATCATAAGTCTTTTGCTCACCACTGGTTGCGGCGCCCCGCACCGCTTGCGCGATGCGCGTGATCTCGTCCCAGAACCGCGGATCGTCGACCAAACGCCACTCCGAGGCCGGCGGTGCGACCGGCAAATGACGCGCGGCGCGTGCCGCCTCGGGGCAGGCAGCCTCACCCGTCGGGGCAGTAAAAACACTCCGTCGATGAGAACGCAGCCGGGCGGAGGATCGTCGACGCCGAGGGGGTCCTTCCGGCACCCGTGGACGCTGCCGAGCGCGATCAGGAGCAGCGCGCCGGTCAGGCCGAGCCGAATGCTTCGTCGCATACGCATCTGCCGCCTCCATTTGAGCTGGGAAACGTCTGAAGGGCAGGCGAACAGTGCGTTCAATTAGGTGCAACCGCAGTGCAATAGTGGCCAGCTTCGCTTAAGAAGTGCTGAGAGCCTGCGGGTCGGGATCACTTTCGGGGCGACCAACGTGTCGACGACTTCGTTGCAGGACGGGGAACAAGTGCCAATGACAAAGCGATGGAGCGCAGTTAATGTACGGCGTCGACGGCACCGGCCTGATCGGCGAACAAGCTCAGGACAAGGCCGAAGGCAAACTCGACGCTCCTTGTCGGCCGCCAGCGAAGCGGCGCTCTTGGCGTGATCGTCGCGCGCCCAATGGAGGTGGCGTGAACACAGTAGCTGCTTCCTGCCTCATGTTCCTCTGCCTCGTTGCGCAGGTATCTGCACAAGAATCCGTGCAGGTGATCGAGGGAGAACCCGAATGCGTTGCATGCCGCATCGAGCGTTATCTCGTTGCGGAGCTCAATGATTCCGCGTTCCCGGGAGTCATACGCATCGCGCGCACCGCCGTTACGGTGACCACTGACGGGCGATTTCTCTTAGGCCCCGCAGATTTACCCAATCCACACGTTGCGAACGCGCGAGGCGAAATCGTAGCCGCCATCGGCCGCGGCGGTGAGGGTCCGGGCGAATACAGGCTCGTCACTGCCGCCCTGGATTACGGGGGCGGCTTTCTCATCTATGATGGTCGGCTGCGTAGAGTGACGCGGCTCAATCGCGCACTCGAGTTTCAGCGCGTAGAGGCGTTTCCGCCAATCGGAGGCGCGCGGCCGGTGATCGCATACGACAACGGCAATTATGTTGTCAATGGCACGTACTCCCTATCGGGAGCAGCGAGCAAGGCGCTTCACCTTGTATCGCCGGACGGCAAGGTGCTCCGCTCATTCGGCCCAGAGCTCTCGCGGAATGGTGCAGCGATCCGGCTCGTCGCCCGGTCGCGTGACGGCACGGTGCTGGTAGCGCGTTACACGGACTATCGGATTGAGCGGTGGGATACCGCTGGCCGACTGCTACGCGTCTACAAGCGCGACGCTTCATGGTTTCCGACGCGCGCGGAGGAGGACATCGAGCAGGACGGCTATCTCATTACCGCGATTCATGAAGATCGGGACGGCATGCTATGGGTACACATGGCCGATTATGACGCTCATCCGAATCCCGGCGTTGCACGGATGCCGACGGGCAAGAGCATCATCGAAGTGCTGGATCTCGAGAACGCGCGCTTGGTCGCGGCCGCTCGCGGGGATTTCGTCGGAGGCGACGTGGTGGGCGCGCCGTATCAGTGGCACTACTACGAGACGACCACGGGCGAACCCCGACTCCGAATCTGGGGCTTCCGGCTTGGACGGGATTAGAGAGAGAGTCCTCGGTCAACACCCCTTACCTATTGCGCCGCTTCGGGTTCACCTTTTCGTTCTCCCAGCGGTGAAGCGCGGCCGGATGCACTCCCAGCTCGACCGCGAACCTGCGTCGTGTCAGGCCGCGCGCCCTGCGCTGCGCCTTCAGGCGCTCACCAGCATGCTGCCCTCCGCGAACGGAACGTAGCCCAGGAACCGGATGACCGCGGGCAGGTGCCGGAGGGCGGGACTCCGCCCCCCGGCCTCCCAGCCGCGCAGCGTGGCAAAATCCTAAGGCAGGGGTCGGGTAGCCCGCGCGGCAGGCGATGCGGAAGATCGCGTCCTCACCGACCGCCACATCAGGCGCGATCCGGCGCATCATGGAGCTGGCCCCGGAGGTCGCCAGCATCTCGAAGCCAGTGGCTGGGCACGGGCAG
>DATFGD010000183.1:0-3442 GCA_035249725.1 Burkholderiales bacterium | reverse complement strand
AGTGTTTTGCGCGCGACCTCACTCGCAGCGACGATGTCGCCCCAGTATTCGCGGCACGGGGTCAAGATGAAGAGATGGACGTCGATGTGCGCGCCAAGCGCAGCGAAGAGTTCGAGCAGCATGGGCGGCAGCGCCGGCGCGCCGAAGACCGATACGCGCGCGGGCACGCCTGCACGCGCGAGCACCTCCGTATCCAGGCACGTCAGAAGTCGCCGATGCAAAGCAGCGTGGTGCGGCGCGCCAGCATGTTCGACCACGCGCTTCCACAGCTGCGCCTGCCAGTGCGGTGTCCTGCCCGCTTCCCATTGTTCCAGCCAGTCTGGACGGTAGATCTGGTACTGCTCAAACGTTTCCGCGACACGCCGTGCCAGCTCGTAGCGCCGAAAGGTTTCGCTGCCGACATAGGCCTGAACCGGCGCGAAATCCGCGAGCGCTTCCATGGCGGGCAGGACTTGCATGATGCGCCATGCCATCGCCTCTTTTTCGAAGGGAGAAGCCGCAGGCAGGTCGCCCAATGCGCGATAAAGCGTCCAGGCGTAGCCCGCCGGAAATGGAAAGCGCACGTTGGCGCAAACGCCGTTGTGCCGCGCGATCTGCAGTGCGAGCCAGCGCGCGACGCCATGGCTTTGCACGACAATCAGCTCGGGCGACAGTGCCGAAGCGAGCGGTGCGCGCATGATCGCGGCCAACTGCTCGGCGAGCGCCTCCAGTCGATTGCTGTTGTGGATGTTCAGCACAGACCCGCCTTGTGCGCACACGACATTGAAGCTCGTCCCTCCCCTAACCTGTGATTGTAACGAGCCCGCGAGATCAACACGTGAGCCTGCTATGACCTCGCCTTGTGCAGCAGACAATAGAGCAGCGCGCGCCCCGCCTCGCCGATTTCCATCGCTGACTGGTGGGGCATAAAACGCCGCTGAAACGCGGCACTCGCCGCAGCGGGATCCGAGACGTCATAACCCAATGCAGCAAGAAGAACTGTCGTATCGATTTCCGGCGGGGCCGGCGCGTACGGCGGCTCGCACCACAAGCCGTACCCCTGGTCGGCGAGCCGCTTCCAGGGAAACCAGCGGCTGGGATCGGCCTTGCGCCGCGGCGCCACATCGCCGTGACCGAGGAAGTTGGCAGCGGGGATGCGATAGCGTGCCTTCAGATCCGCAAGCAGTGCGAGGAGTACCGTGATCTGCGCATCGGAAAACGGCTCGTCGCCGTTGTTGTCGAGCTCGATGCCGATCGATGCGGAATTGATGTCGGTATTGCCGGCCCAGTACGAATGGCCGGCGTGCCAGGCGCGCGCAAGTTCGTCCACCAGGTAATAGATCGTGCCGTCGCGACCGATGAGATAATGCGCGCTGACTTCACGTGCGCTATTCGTCAGTGTGGTAAGCGCACGCTCGGCGGTATCGTTGCTCGAGTGGTGGAGGACGACGTAGCTGGGCCGCCGTTCGTTGTAATTGGGCGACGGACGCTGTTCGACCGGGAGGGTCGTGCGTTGCGGAAGCGGCGCACACGCCGTGGTAACGAGCAGCAGCAGTACCGCGCTGACCCGCGTCATCACCCTGGCCCGCGCAGCTTCAGCGATGCGGCGCGCTCAAACCCGCGGCACGGTCACGCCGACCAGCGTGTCGCGCGTTGCGATCTTCGCCAGCTGCTCTTCGCTCCAGTCCTCGGTGCCTGTGGGACGCATCGGGATCACGACGTAGCGCATGTCCGCGTTGGAATCGTGCACGCGCACGGTGACGTGGTCGGGCAGCACGGTGCCGAATTCTTTCAGCACGGCACGCGGTTCGTACACCACCCGTGAGCGGTAGTTGCTGCTCTTGTACCAGGTGGGCGGCATGCCGAGCAGCGCGCGCGGATAGCACGAGCAGAGCGTGCATACGATAAGGTTATGCACTTCGGGCGTGTTCTCGACCGCGATCAGGCGCTCGGCCTCGAGATCGACGCCCATCGCCTCGCACGCCGCTTTGCCGTCGTCGAGCAGCCGCTTCTTGAACGCGGGATCGACCCATGCGCGCGCGATGACGCGCGAGCCGCGATAGGGGAACTCCTCTTCGAAGGTCTCCATGCGCCGCCGTATTTCATCGGCGGTGACGACGCCCTTTTGTTCGAGCAGCTCCTGCATGGCGCGGCTCATGATCTCGTAGTCGGACGGCGGTCCCTCGTCGTCGGCTGCGACCGGCGCGTGATCGTCATGTGCGTGATCGTGCGCGTGCTGGCGGTTGGCGTAATAATCGAACGAAGTATTGCTCATGTCATTCACCTGTCGTTGGGGCGGCGTCGAGCCAGTGCTCGTAGATTTCCATCTCGAGGATGTCATGCGCCGGCCCGGCGTAACCGTCCCATACCTGCGTTTGCGGAAAGCGCACGCGATACAAAACGCGCCGGGGTTCACCATTGAAGCCGTAGGCCAGCTCCTCGGGATTCGGAAACGCGCCGCAGATGCGTTCGATGACCCCTTCTTTACCGCGAATGTAATACGGTGTGCGCCGGTGCCCAGGAGGGAAAGCGCGCTTGACGACTACGCGGTCGCCCACTTTGAAGCGGTGTCCCGGGGCCGGGTTATAGGTCGACGGTTGATGCGTTTGCCGCTGCATGCCGCGGTCCGGCGTCATCGGTGCCCGCCTTTCTTTACCGGTGCGGATACCGCCTTCGGCACGTTGAACCGCGCCCGCACTTCGGCCATTTTCGTCTGCAGCTCGTGCTCGGAGATCAAACCTTTTTCCAGCAGCACCGTGCGCAATGCCGCGGTGGTGCGCTCGAAGTACTCGAGCTTGTAATACGTTTCGCCGAGATCTTCGGCGGCGCGGCGCAGTTCGTCGACGCGCACGATGCGCTTGGCGCTGAGCGTGCTGCGCAGCGCGTTCGCCTGCCTCTCCCAGAATCTCATGCCGTGGTCGGTCGTATCGATCGGCCCGGCCGCCTCGCCGCCTATGTCGTGCGGCCCCTTGTTGATCGGCTTGTCGCTCATCGGATGACCTCTCAGACCTCTTCGGTTCACGCCCGAGTCCCGGGTGCGGACCCTGTTCAGAATAGCACAGCCGCAAAGCGGTTTGACCGCCCGCTTAGCGTGCCGCTAGAATCGACTCGCCCGGCGCAAGGCAGATTTGTGTGGCAGATGGTTGTCAACTCATTGCACAAGGATCAATAGGAGAGAGTTCCATGCCACACCGGATGCGCACACTCATGCTCTATGTCGCGGTTGCATTTGCCGCGGCTGCACCGGCGCACGCCCATCACGCCATGGATTACCGGCTGCCTGCGACGCTGCTGGAAGGCCTGCTCTCCGGTCTGGGGCATCCGGTGATCGGCATAGACCACCTGTTCTTCATTATCGCCGCCGGCGTGCTCGCCGCCCGGCTCGAGCGCGGCTACGTCCTTACCCTGCTCTTTGTCATGGCATCGGTGTTGGCGGCGGCTGCGCGCGCCGCGGGCGCGCCAT
>DATFGD010000182.1:0-5202 GCA_035249725.1 Burkholderiales bacterium | reverse complement strand
AGACGAACCTTCCCGCACGAAGCAGAAATGATGGCCGAACATGCGGCGCGAAAAGAACGGGATTGCAGTGAGCCAGTCGATGTTCCGCGATCTGGCGATGCAATAACCCGCCATGGAGAACTCGCAGGCATCGAACGCGCGTTCGTGGTACATGCGATCGTGGCGCGCCTTGCTGCCTAACGTGATCCACTCGATGTCCAAACCCTCCGCCTCCACCTTGCCCGCGCGAAAAGGCTGCACAAAGTCGTACTGGTCCATCGCCAGCGTGATCTTCAGTTTGGCCATTTCGCAGGTTGACGCGCGTTATTTCTCTTCTTCGCCGAAAGGCAGTTCCGTTCCGAGCCCCTTCTGCAAAGCCCGGTGGTAGACCCAGTGCCCGATACCGGCGTCAAGGATGCCCATACCCGGTGATTCATAGAAAAGAATTTGATCGTCGCTGCGGCGACCGGTTTTCTTTCCGGAAACGACGTCGCAGAATTCCGCGACGACGTCCGACGGCTTGAACTTGCCGCCCGCGAGCAGCGTATTGAACGGCTTGCGCGGCGGATTGTCGCCCAGCACCTGATCGGCTCCGGAGAGAAAGACCCGCGAGCGCAGCACCGTGTCCTCGTCACACTCACCTGGCGCGAGCGACATGTAGAGCGCTCCGGGCTCGAGCCAGCTTCCTTCGAAGACGACGACGTTGCCGCTGGTCGCCGTGATCATGACCTCGGTGTTGCGGACCGCTTCGCGTCCCGAAGCGACGGGCGAAACGTCGACGCCCAGCGCCGGTTCCATCATCTCGACGAATCTGCGGACATTGTTCGGATCGCGGCTGTAGACCTTGATCTTCTTTATCGGGCGAATCGCGCATACAGCGGCTGCCATGCCGCGCGCGTAGCGGCCGGTGCCGATGATGCCGAGCGTGCTGGCGTCTTTCTTGGCGAGATGTTTCGCGGCGACCCCGTATGGCGCGGCGGTGCGTATGGCGTGGAGGTGATAGTCGGAAATGATCGCCGCCATGCCCATGTCTTTCCAGTCGAAGAGGCAGATCACTTCCGACCGGTTGGTCCCGCGGTAGCCGGAGTAAACGCGCACCGCCGCGGCGCCCAAGTCCGGGACCATACCGGGCAGGATGCGGATGTTGTGCCACAGATGGCCCGGATGCTGGGGATGGGTCATCGTGTAGCGCTTCAGGTGAAAGGTGCTGCCCTCTGACTGCTGCTTCAGCACCTGCTCGATGACTTCCACCGATTCGCGCGCGGCGTTGCCGCCTTCCAGTGCGCGTTTTACGTCGTTCTCCGTCAAGAAAAGCATGGCTCTCCTTTCACGTGCGCCGCGGTCATTGGATCTTGATGTTGGCGGCGCGGATCACCTTGCCCCACTTGTCCATTTCCGACTTGATGAATGCGCGGAAGGTGTCCGGCTGGTTGCTGTCGGGTTTCGCCCCGAGATTCGTGAGCTGCTGGACCACTTTGGGCGCAGCGACGGCGCGCACGATTTCCTTATGCAGGCGTTCGAGGACGGGCGATGGCGTGCCCGCGGGCGCAAGAATCCCGTACCACTGATTGATCGAATAACCGGGGATTGTCTCGGCGATGGTCGGAAGATCAGGCGTTCTGCGCTGGGTCCCGGTCGTCGCGAGTGCCCGTAACCGTTTGGCCTTGATGTGGGGCGCTGCGCCCGGCCCACCGCCGAACGTAATCGCAGTTTCTCCGGTGAGCACGCCCACCATGGCGGGCCCGGTCCCTTTGTAAGCGACATGGATCAGATTTATTTTCGCCAATTGCTTCAGCAGTTCGCCCGCAAGGTGTGTGTTGCTCAGGATGCCGCTCGATCCATAAGTGATCTCTCCCGGCTTGGACTTGGCAAGCGCGACGAGCTGTTTCACCGAACGCACCGGCAGGGAAGGGTGCACGAGAAGATCGTAGTCGGTTGTGGCGACGAGACTGATGGGCGCAAAGTCCTTGATGGCATCGTAGGGAAGATTCGGCGTGACGCTCGGGACGACAGCGTTCGGCGCGCCACTGCCCATGAGCAGCGTATATCCGTCCGCGGTGGACTTGGCCACGATTTCGGTTCCGATGCGTCCGGTCGCGCCTGCACGGTTTTCGACGACGACCTGCTGGCCGAGCTGTTCAGAGAGTGCCTGGGCGATGATGCGGGCCGTTGCATCGACGCCGCCCCCCGGCGGATAGGGGGCAATCAATCGTATTGACTTTGTCGGATACGGCTGCGCCAAAGCCTGGGAGATGCCGCCGCAGAGTGAGACAGCTGCAAAGACGGTAACGATAGCTTTGATCATGACTTCCTCCTCGTTGCGGTATTCCGTTCCGGAAAAACGGATTATTGTTGTCCACCATGCGGGCGAGCTGCCCGATTCCGCGACGCGTTGCACGGCGACCATTGCGTAACCTAATCTTGGCACAGGTCGCATCCGCGTTCTACCCTGCTCGCGGTCCCTATGATAAGGTTGGAAAGCGGTACCATACAAAATCGCGAACGGAACGATACTCGAAGCGAGGAGGAATCCATGGTCCAGACGGGCGCCGGGAATGCACGGATGCGCATTCTGCTCAACGGCATCGCATGCGTGCTCTTGTGGTCATTTTGCGGCGGCGTGCTGGCGCAGAAGTATCCGGTGCGTCCGATTCGCATCGTGCTGCCCTACGGCCCGGGCGGCAATTCGGACATCATCGCGCGTCAGCTTGCTCAGCACATGAGTCAGAGACTGGGCCACCAGGTGATCGTGGACAACCGCCCCGGCGCAGGCGGCATCATAGCGACCGAAATCGCGCGGAAAGCGGAACCGGACGGGTACACGCTGCTGTGGCTCAACACCGGCCACGCCGTCAGCGTCTCGCTTTACAAGTCGCTTCCCTACGACCCGGTGCGCGATTTCGTGCCGGTTTCCACCGTGGGCTTTTCCGGCCTTGCGCTGGTGGTCAATGCCTCGTCCCCCGTTCGCAGCGTCAAGGAGTTGATCGCGACTGCGAAAAAGCGGCCGGATCGGTTCAACATCGGCGTGACCTTCGTCGGCAGCACCAACCATCTGTCCGCGGAGCTGTTCAAATCCATGGCTGGAATCGATGTGCAAGTCGTCCCCTTCAAGACCACTCCGGCGCTTATCGCCGGGGTGAGCGGGAACGAGTCGCAGGCGATCATCGAGTTTCTTCCGCCGGTTCTACCGCTCGTGCGGAGCGGTCAGTTGCGCGCGCTGGGCGTCACCTCCGACCGGCGCTCGGCGAATCTGCCCGATGTCCCGACGCTCGCTGAGGCGGGCCTGCCCGGCTTTGAAGCTTCTGCATGGAACGGCCTCGCCGTGCCCGCGAAGACGCCCAAGGCGGTGGTCACGAAGCTGAGCCAGGAGGTGCATGCCATCGTGGCGATGCCGGCGGTCAGGCAGCGGCTGCGGGAACTGGACGCCGATGCGCGCGCCAGCACGTCGGAGAGCTTCCGCGAGCTCCTCGTTGCGGACATCGCGAAGTGGAAAAGGGTGGTAGAAAAAGCGAACATCGAACGGCGGTGATCGCATTCGATCAGGACATCGATGACACGACTCAATGAACTCTCCGCGGTCGATGCCGCGAAAAAGCTCGCGACACGTGAAATCTCCGCGGAGCAATATCTCAGAGCCTGTCTCGAGCGGATAGACGAGCGCGAGAAAGACGTCCGCGCCTTCGCGTTCATCAACCGCGAGGGTGCGCTTGCCCGCGCGAGGCAACTCGACGCCGGACCGGTGCTCGGACCGCTGCACGGCCTCACGCTCGCCATCAAGGACGTCTTCGATACCTTTGACATGCCCACTCAGGGCGGCTCGAAGGCGTTCGAGGGTTACAGGCCGAGCCAGGACGCCGGCTGCGTTGCCTACGCGCGCAAGATGGGCGCGGTCATGCTCGGCAAGACCGTGACCGCGGAACTCGCGACTTTTCCGCCCAACGAAACGCACAATCCGCTCAACCTCGCACACACCCCCGGCGGCTCCTCGTCCGGCTCCGCCGCTGCGGTCGCGGACTTTATGGTCGCAGCAGCGACGGGATCCCAGCAGTTCGGTTCTCTCATCCGTCCCGCCGGTTACTGCGGGGTCGTGGCCTACAAGCCGACGTACAACCTGATCCCGAAGCGCGGCGTATGGGCGAACTCCGATTCGTGCGACACGCTCGGCGTGATGGCGCGCACTGTCCCCGACGTGGCGCTCGTCACCAGCGCGATGATCGAATATCCCGGACTGCGTGCGTTCGTGGATCGCGCCGACGACGTGCCCGCGCCGAAGGTTGGTCTCTGCCGTTCCTACCAGTGGGACAAGTGCGACGAACAGATGAAGGCGGCCTTCGAAGCCGCCGGGGCAACGCTTTCCGGAGCGGGCGCGAAAGTAACCGAGATCGCGCTGCCGGAGCCCTTCCGCGGCATGGCGGACGCGCAAAGCCTGGTCTCCAATTTCGAGATGAGCCGCGGCTTCTCCGATGTGGTGATCCGCTTCGGCGCCAAGCTGAGAAAGCCGCTCTACGACCGCAGCACGGCGGGGCTGAAGATCACAGGCGAGGATTACCAGCGCGCGCAGAAGCTGGGGCGCGAGTGCCGGCAGCTATTCGCCGACGTGCTCGGCGATTGCGATGTGATGCTCACGCCGGCGGCGACCGGTGAGGCGCCCAAGGGTATCGAGTACACCGGCGACCCCATCATGAACGGGGTGTGGAGCTTCCTGCATACGCCCTGCGTATCGGTCAACGGCGGATACGGTCCGAACGGTCTGCCCCTCGGGATGCAGGTCGTCGGTCGCCTTGACGACGACGCGCGCACGCTCGCCTGCGCGCATTGGATACATCGTCATCTGGGTCGCTGAAGCGTGCGCTCCGGCGATTGGAGCGGCCATCCCGCCGTCTCGCACGGCGAAGAGCCAGCGTGAAACAGGGATATCAGCGCCGCAGCAAAGCGCGCAGGAACGTTTTGACCCGGGCCCACAGCGCCGGAAGGATGAGCGAGCCCGCATTGAGCTCCGCGGGTGTTGAACCCGCGCCCGCGGTTTGAGCGCCGCTTTCGCTTCCGCCGAGCCGAGCCTGAAGATTGCGGGCGAACGCCTCGGTCATGCGCCGGGCGATGTCGCGCAGGAGATTCGAGCGGCTGAACTGGGCGAGCGGGCCGGTCAGGGTGAAACCGATTTCGAGCTCTACGCGCGTCGCCGCGCCGCCTTGTTCCTCGTGCAGTCGATACTGGATTTCTCCG
>DATFGD010000181.1:0-7824 GCA_035249725.1 Burkholderiales bacterium | reverse complement strand
TCATCGCGCTCGTTTACGACGGTCCACAGCGCTCCTGTGCCCGGCTCCCACGCCATGCCGTTCGGATTGCGCAGTCCGCTCGCGTAGAGACGCTTCATCCTGCTTCTCAAATCGAGTTCCCAGATCGCGGCGCGGCCTTCCTCAATCTCCATACCTTTCTCAGCGACATTGCTGTTCGAACCCACGGTGACGTAGAGCTTGGTGCCATCGCCGCTCGGCAGGAGATTTTTGGTCCAGTGATGGTTCGGTGCGCCCGGCAGATCGGTGACCTTGGTCCCCGCTTCGGTGATGCGCGTGCTGCCTTCCTTGTACGGAAAGCGCAGGATCGCGTCGCAATTCGCCACATAAAAATCGTTTCCGACCAGCGCCATGCCGAACGGCGAGTAGAGCTTGTCGAGGAACACCGACCGCATTTCCGCCACGCCGTCGCCATCGGCATCGCGCAGCAGCGTAATGCGGTTGGCGCTCGGCACGCCCGCACCGGCGCGCTTCATGACGACTTTCATGAACCACTCTTTGATGCCGCCACCCGGCTTCGGCGGTGCATTGCTTTCCGCAACCAGCACATCGCCGTTCGGGAGCACGTAGAGCCAACGCGGATGATCGAGTCCCGTCGCCAGCGCCGACACCGTCATTCCAGCTGCGGGTACCGGTTTGGCGCCGTCGGGCCATCCTTTGGCGGGTGCGATCTCTACCGTCGGAATGAGCGTCTTGTTGGGGGGCGGCAGCGCGGGATCGGGGCCGACGCCCGCTGAGAACGGCAGCTTCGCGGTATCACCACACGCTGCGAGCACCACTGCGAGCGCCGCCGCGGCGATGGGAAAAACTGCCCTGAGAATTGTCTGCATGCGAAGATTCCGGAAGAACAGTGAGCCGGTTCGTGAGTATTCGTGTGGCACGCTTGCCGTCAGCGGAGTTCCCTTCCGCCCGCGCCCGCTTGTTGTTAAGCTTGCTGCGCACAATAAAAAGCCCTTCTCGTTCGGCCGAACCCGGATAACCGCCATGGACACCCGTTTCCCCCATTCCGAGCCGCGTGCGCTCGGCTTTTCGCCCGAACGGCTGCAACGGATCAAAACCGCGCTCGATGCCGAGATCGCCACCGGCACGCTCCCCGGCGCGGTGCTCGCGATCGCACGCGACGGCAAGCTCGCCTATTTCGAGTCATTCGGCCATCTCGATCCCGCAACGCGCGCGCCGATGTCGAAGGATGCGATCTTCAGCATCGCATCCATGACGAAACCGCTGGTCAGCGTCGGCGCGCTGATGCTGTGCGAAGAAGGACGGCTCATGGCGAACGAACCCGTCGCTAAGTACTTGCCGCAGCTCGGGCGCATGCAAGTCGCGCAATGCGATGGCGCCGCGACCGTCGCGCCGTCCCGCGCGATGACGCTCGAAGACCTGATGCGCCACACCGCGGGCGTGAGCTATGGGCGCGGCAATACGCCGCTGCACGCGCGCTATCCGATTTCCTCGGACAGCGCCGCGTCGAAGTGGACGGGTCGCGAGTTCCTCGAGCAGCTCGCCGCGCTGCCGTTGCATTACCCACCGGGCGCGTCATGGGAGTACAGCCTGGGTTTCGATGTCCTGGGGCTGGTGATCGAAGCGGTCACCGGCGCGTCGCTCGCGCGCTACCTCGAAGAGCGGCTCTTCGCACCGCTCGCCATGCGCGACACGTCGTTCGCGGTACCGCCGGAGAAAGTATCGCGTTATGCCAAGGCGCTGCCGAACGATCCGCTCACCCGCGAGCCGCAGAGCCTGCGCGACGGCACGAAGCCGCACAAATTCGATTGTGGCGGCGGCTGCGCGGTCTCGACGGCGAGCGACTACCTCCGCTTCGCACAGATGCTGCTCGAAGGCGGCACGCTGCAAGGTGTGCGCATTCTCGGCCGTAAGACCGTCGAATACATGACTTCCGACCACATCGGGCCGGAGATCGATACCACCCGCTTGCGCGAATATCCCAACATCAACGGCTACGGCTTCGGCCTGGGCGTCGCTGTGCGGCGCGGGGCAGGGCTGGGCGGCATGCCGAGCACGGCCGGCGAATTTCACTGGGCGGGGTCGACCGGCACGTACTTCTGGGTCGATCCCGCAGAGCGGCTCGTCGTCGTATTCATGGCGCATGCGCCCGGGGCAATACGCTATTACCACCGCCAATTGCTGCATGCCCTGGTGCTGCAAGCCCTCGAGTAGCCCAGAAACTGAGGAACTGAGGCAGGCGAGGCCCTTCTAACTGAGACGGGTTTCAGTCCAGGAGGTCACCATGGTCAGCCGGGCAAGCATCGCAGGTCATCCGATCCACCCCATGCTCGTGCCTATTCCGATCGGGCTTTTCGTGTTCTCGCTGGTTGCCGATATTGCCGTCTATCTCGGCTGGGTCGGCGCGTGGCCGGCCGTCGCACTGTATTGCATCGGCGGCGGCATTGTCGGTGCACTGCTGGCGGCCGTATTCGGCCTGGTGGATCTTCTGTCGGTACGCGATGAGCGGGTGAAGAAAATTGGCGTTGCCCACATGGTGATCAACCTGATCGTGGTCACCCTGTACATCGTCAACTTTTGGCTGCGCTACCAGGGTGAACCGCTCCAGGGCATAACGGGGATGCTCTCGGTCATCGCTGTTGCCATGCTGGTCGCTTCGGGTTGGCTCGGCGGTCACATGGTTTATATCTACGGCGTCGCCGTTGCGGGCGCGCTCGGCCGGCCGTTGATCGATCGGCGCAAGGCGCAAATGCCGGTGCGCCAGGAAAGGCGCAGGACGCATGGCCAGCCGGTCGGGCAGCATTAAAGCGAGTTGGGGCCGCATTAAAGCGATTTAGAATAGCAACAACGCCTTTGCACCACCCCGCCTCGCACCGCGAGGCACCCCTCCTCGTCGGAGGAGGGGAAAAACCAAGATTCCCCTCCTTCATAAGGAGGGGTGGCTGCGAAGCAGACGGGGTGGTCTCGGCGCTGGCGTTGCCGAAGGCGACGGGGTGGTCAGAGGAGGAGCAGTGCATTCAAAAAAGCGATTTGTTTGCGCAGCGCTCGCGCTGCTGAGCGGGCTGGCGCACACGCATGCGGCTGAATCCGACTACCCGAACAAACCGATCCGCCTCATCGTTCCGTATCCGCCCGGCGGTTCCACCGACCCCACCGGACGCGCGTTCGGCAATTGGCTCTCCGACAAATTCGGTGTGCCGGTCGTAATCGACAATCGGCCCGGCGCAGGGTCCACCATCGGTCATGGTCTTGCAGCGAAGGCGACGCCCGACGGCTACACCTTGCTGCTCGGAACGTCGGGCGGGCTGGTGGTGAGTCCCGCCTTCGGCAGCAAGCTGCCCTACGACGCGGTCACGGATTTCGCGCCTATCGGGCTCGGCGTCTATGTGCCGTTTCTCATCGTGGTGCACCCGTCGGTCCCGGCCAAGACGGTGAAGGAGCTGATCGATCTTGCGAAAGCGCAGCCGGGAAAAATCAATTTCGGATCGCCCGGCACCGGAACGCCCAACCATCTCGGAATCGAACTCCTCACCGCCCTGAGCGGCGCGAAATTCACGCACGTGCCGTACAAAGGCGGCGGTCCGGCGACGGTCGATCTGGTCGCCGGCAGGATCCAGGCGATATTCGGCAGCATCCCGCAGTGGCAGCCGCATCTTGCGACGGGACGCGTGCGACCGATCGGTATCGGGCACCCGACGCGTGTGCGTTCGATGCCCGACGTGCCGGCGGTCGCCGAGACGCTTCCCGGATTCAACAACACGACGTGGTACGGGCTGCTCGCACCGGCCGGAACGCCGGCGCCGATCATCAACAAGGTCAACGCCGAGATGAAAAGAGCGCTCGCCGATGGCGGATTCCGCAAGCATCTCGAATCGATCGGCATGGAACCTGCGAGCAGCACGCCCAAGGAACTGGGCGACATGATCCGCAACGAGCTTGCCCGCTGGAAGAAAGTGATCCGCGAGGCCGGCATCCAGCCGAACTAGGGAACAGACCCCAACTGGAGTCTGTCCCTTATGCCTTACGCCGCGCGCTGCAGCATCGCGCCGCTCTGCACCGGCAAGCCGGCATCAATCCAGTCCTGCTTGCCTTCCGCGTATACCGAGACGCTGCGATAGCCCAGCCCAAGCAGGCTGTTCGCGGCGATGTGCGAGTTCTGGCAGTTCACGTTGGCGCAATAGACGACGATCTCGGCGTCCTTGTCTTTGAGAAGCGAAGGCGCGAGCGCCGCGACCTGATCGTGCGGGAGATGCAGCGCGCCGGGCAGGTGGCGATCGACGTAGTAGCGTTCGGGCAGCGCTTCGACCAGGACCACGCGGCCGGCGAGGACTCGCTCTGCGAGTTGCTGACGGGTGATGCGATTGCTCATGACGGTCTCCTTTGCATTTCGTTGAGGAATAAATGATTGCAAATGCAATCAAATGCCATTTTGCTTGAATTTGATTGCAAGTGCAACTACTATCGCAATCGGGAGAGCGATATGGCAAAAAATCCGCCAGAAACAATTCGTTCGGCATGGCCGCTGTTCGTGACGACACACGCCGCGGTGGTCGCGCGCATCGAGGCGGCGCTCGCTGGAGCGGGCCTGCCGGAACTCGCGTGGTATGACGTACTGTGGGCGATCGAACGATCTCCGGAACAGAAGCTGCGCCTGCACGAGCTCGCCCGCGAACTCGTGTTCTCGCGCAGCAATCTCACCCGGCTCGTGGACCGCATCGAAGAGGCTAGGCTTGTGAAGCGCGAGCGCGCGGAAGACGATCGGCGCGGGTACTACGCCGTGATCACCGCTGCCGGCGTCGGGTTGCGGAAGAAAATGTGGCCGGTGTACTCGAAAGCGATCGAGGCCTACTTCGATCGGCATCTGACGCAGGCGGAGAATACAACGGTGCGCGGCGTGCTGCGCCGCGTGCTCGACGCCGCCCGCGAGCCCTGGCGCGAAACCTAGGGGGCCGGCTTGAGGCCTGTTCCCAGCTCGCGCAGGCGCCGCTCGAGGAAGCGCCGCTCGGGTTCCTGCCGCGTCAACGCGAGCGCGCGTTCGTAGGCGGCGCGTGCCTCATCGGCGCGTCCCAGGCGCCGGCACAATTCCGCGCGCGCCGAATGCGCGAGGTGATAGTCGGTGAGTTCGCCGCGCGCGAGGATCGCATCGATCAACGCGAGTCCTGCGTCGGGACTGTCGCGCATCGCGATGGCCACGGCGCGATTGAGCGCGATGACGGGCGACGGATCGACCCGCGCGAGCACGTCGTAGAGTCCCACGATCTGCGCCCAATCGGTGGTTGCGCTGCTGCTGGCTTCCGCATGGACGGCAGCGATCGCCGCCTGCAGCGTATAGGGGCCGAAGCGGCGTGAGCCGAGCGCTTTCTCCACAAGCGCAATGCCCTCGGCAATCTGCTCGCGATTCCACAGCGAGCGGTCCTGCTGATCGAGCAGGATCAGATCGCCTTCGGGGGACGTGCGCGCCGCGCGCCGCGATTCCTGCAGCAGCATGAGCGCGAGCAGCCCCATCGCCTCGGGCTCGGGCATGAGTTCGATCAGAAGCTTGCCGAGCCGGATCGCTTCGGCCGAGAGATCGTGCCGCGTGAGCGAGGCGCCCGATGACGCGGAGTAGCCCTCGTTGAACACGAGATAGATTACGCGCAGCACCGCATCGAGGCGCTCGGGCAAGGCTTCAGGCCCCGGCACCTCGTACGGAATGCGCGCATCGCGGATCTTGGCTTTCGCGCGCACGATGCGTTGCGCGAGCGTGGGTGCAGCGGTGAGGAACGCGCGGGCGATTTCTTCGGTGGTGAGACCGCACACTTCGCGGAGCGTAAGCGCGATCTGCGCATCCGCCGGCAGCGCGGGATGGCAGCAGGTAAATATGAGACGCAGGCGGTCGTCCTCGACGCTCTCGGGATCGGCATCCGGGCTTTCGGCGGCAATGGACTCGACGTGGTCGATGTGGTCCTCCAGCGCGTCGAACCGCGCGCGGCGGCGGATGGCATCGATCGCCTTGAAGCGCCCGGTTGAGACCAGCCAGGCGCGCGGATTATCCGGAAGGCCGTCTTTCGGCCACTGCTCCAGTGCTGCGCGGAACGCTTCGTGCAGCGCTTCCTCCGCAAGATCGAAGTCGCCGAGCAGACGGATCAACGTGGCGAGGACCCGCCGCGATTCCGCCCGGTAAACGGCGTCCACCGTCTTGCTCACGTCTTGAGGCGTATGTCGGTCCAATGGGTCCGCAAATTAACGCGTAAATCCGTCCGCCATCGACAATGCACGGCGTGGCGGATTAGAATTTTCCCAGCTCAAGCCTCTGCAGTCGAACATTTCGCTGCAGCCCGATCAAGAATCCACATCGAGGAGCCTGCCATGGATCGACTGTTCGACATCCGTCGCCGTCACATCATATTAACCGGCGTCGCCGCAGCCGGCGTCGGCACGTTAAGCCCTGCAGCCCTCGCGCAACAGGCAGCCAAACCGAAGCCGCTTCCCAAGTATGTCGAATGGAAGTACATCGACAGCCTCATCGTTCACAGCAGCAATACCATCGAGACCAAGCGCTCGGCCTTTGGTACGAGCGTCGTCGTCCCGAACGACATTCTATTCGTGCGCAATAACATTGCGCCGCCGGAAGAGGCGATCGTCGCCGATCCGGACGCATGGGAAGTGATGATCGCAGGCGTCAAGAAACCGGGCAAGATGACCGTCGCGCAACTCAAACGGCTCGGCGTCGAAACCGTCGCGGCGGTGCTCCAGTGCTCGGGCAACGGCCGCGGTTATTTCGGACACAAGGCGAGCGGCACGCAATGGAAGGTGGGCGCCGCCGGCTGCGTGATCTGGAGCGGCGCGCCGGTCGCCGCGGTGGTTGAGGCGATGGGCGGTGTTGCGAGCGGCATGGGTTACATGACGGCGACCGGAGGCGAAAAAATGCCGGCGGGCGTCGATCCGAAGACCGTGATGGTCGAGCGCTCCATGCCCATCCAGAGCGTCAAGACGGCACTCCTCGCGTGGGAAATCAATGGCGAGCCGATTCCGCTTGCGCATGGCGGCCCATTGCGGCTCGTGGTGCCCGGTTACTACGGCATCAACAACGTGAAGTACTTGGGCCGGCTTGCGTTCACCGATAAGGAAACCGACGCCGCCATTCAGCGCAGCGGCTACCGCATCCGCGACATCGGCAAGAAAGGCGCGCCGGATCAACCTTCGATGTGGGAAATGAACGTGAAGTCATGGGTCAACCATCCTGCGGGCGAAGGCCCCGTAAGCGCCGGCATGGTCCAGATCGACGGCGTCGCGTTCGCCGGTGTGAATGCCGTGAAGCGCGTCGAAGTATCGGTGGACGGCGGCAAGACGTGGAAGGACGCAAAGTTCATCGGCCCCGATCTCGGCCGCTATGCCTGGCGGCAATTCGTGCTGCCGGTGCGGTTGAGCGCCGGCAATTACACGCTCGTGAGCCGGGCGACCGACACAGCCGGAAACACGCAGCCCGAGCAGCGCGTGGAAAACGAGCGCGGGTATGCCCACAACGGCTGGCGCGACCCGGGCGTCAAGCTGACCGTCGCATGAGCCGATTCGCAGCGCGCCGCGCGCGGGCCGCATTCGTGCGCGGCATTGCGGGAATGTTGGCGTTTGCGTTGCTTGCTCCCGCCGTTGCTGCGGATGCGGACGCAAACCTGCAGCTCGGGCGTAGCGTCTTCACCAAGATCGCCGAGCCCCAGTGTGGGGTGTGCCACACGCTCAAGGATGCGGGCACAACGGGAACGCTCGGCGCGAACCTTCAGGAGTTGCAACCCGATGCCGCACGTGTCGCTCAAGCGGTACGCAACGGCGTGGGCGTGATGCCCCCGTACGCAGGCAAGCTTACCG
>DATFGD010000180.1:0-4499 GCA_035249725.1 Burkholderiales bacterium | reverse complement strand
CCTCAGCGACGGTGAACGCGCGATGCTGATGGGCGGTGCCTGCGCCAAGGCGTATGGCTGGTCGCCGCAGAAGCGCTAGCCGGACCGCCTGCACTCAGCAGGGACAAAACGACTGAAAGGGCGAAAGGACTATCCATGATCGTATCTATTGTGACCTTCAAGATGCCCAAGCCGTGGTGGATGCTACGCCCGGCCGAGTAGCATCGCGCGAAGCGCGCCTTCGATTGCTCGCGCAGGGTTGGCGACGCCCGAGCGCTGGCGCCACGCAACGTGACCGTCCGGGCGCACGAGCACTGCACCGTCCGGTTCCACGCCGTGGGCCGCCGCCAACTGCTGCTCGGGGTCAACCACGTCCGAGTTGACTCCGATCGTATATGCAGTCATCGGCACGCCGAGCTTTTCTGAGACCACACGTGCGGCATCACGCCACGGCGCGCCGCGTTCTCCGGCAAAAAGGGCAAAACCCATCCCGATGAGATCGTGCGTGGAAACTCCGTCACCATTGCGCTGCAGCCACACGTGTGGAGTGCGACCGCCCGGACGCGCGGACGGGACGTACTGCGCCACCGGATTATCGAGCGCCGGTGCATCGCTGCCATCGGGGATGACGCCCGGCGAGCCGTAGCTCGCACCGAAGATCAGCCCAAGCTCGCTGTGAAATTCCGGACGCGCAAGCCGGCGCGGTTCGCTCGATGCGCCGCCCGGTTGCGGGCCGCGTCCCATCGAAATCGCGCTGGCCAGGGCTTCGTCGGTGACAAATTGTCCCCATGGGCGGCGCTCGGCGTCGTAGGTGTCGAGGAGTTCCGGCCTCGCCCATCCCTTCAGCACGGCGGCGAGCTTCCAGGCAAGGTTGTGCACGTCCTGCACGCCGGTATTGAGACCAAACCCTCCCGTCGGCGGCATCTCGTGCGCCGCGTCGCCGGCGATGAAGACCCGGCCTGCACGGAAACGCTCGGCCACCAGCGACGCGGCGACCCACGGATCGATGCCGAGGATCTCGACCTTGAGGTCCGGCACGCCGGCGGCCTTGCGCACGACCGCCGCGCAGTGCTCGGGTGTGTAGGGCTCGAACGAGGCATCGACCGGAAGGTTGATGAGAAAGCCCCAGCGGTTGACGCCGTTGATCGTGAGAAAGGTGCAGCGCAGTCCCGGCTGCTGAATGAGATAAATCGCGGCCGGGCGGTCCTTCACCCATGGCGAGAGATCCGCCTTCATGAGCACGTTGACGCTGCGATAGACCTCACGCATGCCGTGAAGCGGGATCTCGAGCGCGGGTCGCACGCGGCTTCGCGCGCCGTCGGCCGCGATCATGTATTGCGCCCGGATGCGCGTTTCGCCGTCCGCGTTGCGCACGGTCGCGGTGACGCCCGCCGCGTCCTGCTCGAAGTGCGTAAGTTCGGTGCCGAACGCGATGGTGCCGGGGGCGAGCGACTCGGCGTAGCGCCGCAGCGCCGGCTCGAGATCATCCTGCGCACAGAGGCAGTGGCCCACGGCGCTGAGCGCTGGGCCCACCGTGTTCGATCGCCGCGGCACCCGCCGCTCGATTTCCCGGCCGGCCAGCGACTCGGCCCAGATGAGATAGACGGTGCGCTCGAGCGCAAGGCCGGCGGCCCGCACGGCCTCTTCGACGCCGCACTGGCGGAAGACCTCCATCGTGCGCATGTTGATGTTGCGGGCCTTGGGATGAAACGCGGTGCCCGAATGCCGCTCGATGAGCCGCGAGGCGATGCCGAGGCGCGACAGCAGAATGGAGGCAGTCAGCCCCACCGGGCCGCCGCCGACGATCAGCACGGGTACGTCGATCGGGCGCGGCTCACGCGTACTACGCGTCACCGAAACCTCCTCCATGCGACACGGCAATGAACAAAAGTATAAGCGACATCATGGAACAAGGCTGATGGTTTACCCCGCGCGCATCTTCAAATCGCAGAAAGACAACCTATCCCTGGGCTAAGTCGCTGTTCGCCATGCGGCGAATTGGCGATAATCAATAATAGATGGAGGCAAAGCACATGGCATTAGATCTCATAATAAGAAATGCAAAGATTTCGAGCGCTGGAGCGGATAAGCCGACGGTCGATATTGGCGTGCGGGATGGCATCATCGTAGCGGTAGAGCCGAACCTTGTTGCGGAAGGTCCGGAGCACGAAGCGGGCGGTAAGCTGGTCTCTCCCGGACTCATTGAGAGCCATTTTCACCTCGATAAGGCGATGATCGTCGACCGCGTGCCGTTTCAGCCCGACCGTATGGTGCGCGATCACATGAAACGCACCGCTTCGATCAAGCACACTTTTACGCTTGACGACATTTACGCCCGGGCCAAAGCGACTGTTGAACAATGCCTTCTGCACGGCATTACCCACATGCGCACGCAGGTGGAAGTCGACCCGAACGTGGGGCTGCTTGGGTTCGAGGCGATTGAACAGCTCCGCAAGGATTACGTTTGGGCGATCGACATTCAGCCCTGCGTTTTTCTGCAGGAGGGCTGGACGGGCGTGCCCGGCGCCGACGCGAACCTCGTGAACTGCTTGGACCGTGGTGCGCCGGTAATAGGCGGTGGTATCCGCTATGACAAGGAGCCACCCGGTCAGATCCGTCGCGTTTTTGACTTGGCACAGCGCTATGACGTCGACGTGGACTTCCATCTTGATGGCGGTTATGAAGTGAATGATCTGGACTACCCGCAAGTTTGTGAAATCACAGATCGGATTCAATGGCAGGGCAGAGTCGCGTTCGGGCATGGGTCCAAATTCTCTTGTATGCCGGTCAAGCAACAAGCAGCCGTCGGTAAGCGGCTCGCGGAATCCGGGGTGTCGCTTGCTGTCCTGCCGGCCACTGATCTATTCAATAGCGGGCGTCATATGGAGCATAGCGTGATACGCGGCGTAACCGACGCCAACACGCTTATCGAACACGGTGCGAACTGCACGCTTTCTACCAACAACGTGCTGAACCCCTTTACGCCCTACGGAGATTGCTCTCTCACGCGAATCGCCAATCTGTATGCCAACATCGTTCAAAGGTATGGACCGAAAGACCTGAGGGTCTGTTTTGAGATGATCACGGATCGGGCGGCGCGGTTGATGCGAATTGGCGATTACGGTATCGAAGTAGGTAAAGCAGCCGACCTGGTTGTGTGGGGGGAGGAATTGCCCTCCGACATAATCGCGAAATGTGCTTTGCCGCTTTGCGGGTTCAAGCGCGGCCGCCGCATATTTTTGCGCCAGGCGCCGACGCTGTATCGGCCCTGATCGTTAAGCGCCAAATTCTTCTTCAACCATAAGGCACCTATGTCTCGACACTTGCGAATTGCTGCAGCACAGCTTGGCCCGCTACATCTATCCGACACGCGCACCTCGGCTACAAAACGGCTTGTGAAGCTGCTGCGCGAGGCGCACGGTATGGGCGCGAAGTTCGTCGTGTTTCCCGAACTCGCGTTCACGACTTTTTTCCCGCGCTATTGGTACGAAAATCTGACGGAGGTGGACCAGAGGTTCTTTGAAGCCACAATACCGTCTGCTGAGACGCAAGCTCTTTTCGACGAAGCGAAGAAACTCGCAGTGGGCTTCTATATAGGATATGCAGAGCTAGTCCGAGAGGACAGTCTTACACGCCGCTTCAATACCGCTATCTTGGTTCACCCGGACGGTTCGATCGCAGGAAAATATCGCAAAATCCACCTGCCCGGGCATGCTGACCATAAGCCGGAAGCCGCTTTCCAGCACTTGGAGAAAAAATACTTCGAAGTCGGAAACTTGGGATTTCGCGTGTGGCGATTTATGGACACGATCGCTGGCATGTTGATCTGCAATGATCGGCGCTGGCCCGAGGCGTTCCGTGTGCTTGCACTCCAAGGTGCTGAGATCGTTGCGCTCGGATTCAACACGCCAACCGAGAACCTGCACTATCCCGAGCCCCCGGCCCTCCGGGTGCATCACCACCTCATTATGGCGCAGGCAATGGCTTTCCAGAATGCGACATGGCTGGTGGAAACCGCGAAATGCGGTTTAGAGGACGGCTATCGTATGTTCGGGCACTCGCTTATCGTCGCGCCGACGGGCGAGATTGCCGCAAAATCGACTACCGAGGAAGATGAGGTAATCTGTTTCAAGGCGGACATTGATCTTGCTGCCGATCTCAAGCGCACGATGTTCGACTTTGCGGCACACCGCCAGCCCGAGCACTACCGATTGATCGTTGATCGCATTGGCGCTGAAGTCACGCCTGCCGACGGCCCGTGAGCGGTCATTCACATGCGAATGGATTGAAACCTCTGAGCCCTACACTTTCGGTTATTGAGCGGGTATTCCTGCCGCCTTCGCCATTTCTTTGTAGCGCTCAATTTCCTTCGGCAACAGGTCGCTCAATTCAGCTACAGAGAGAGGCCACGGCTCGGTACTTCTAGCGTTTAGAAATTTCTTCATATCGGCACTGGCCAATATTTTATTGACTGCGGCATTGATAAGGGTCATTCGGTCGGCCGCCGTACCGGTCGGGGC
>DATFGD010000179.1:0-2220 GCA_035249725.1 Burkholderiales bacterium | reverse complement strand
TAGGTCGGCATGCCGGTCGTCATCACGTAGCGCGCGAGCACCTGCCACAGCCACCGCGGATGCCTGAGCACGTCGGTCACGTTCTTGCGGTTGAACCTGAACGGGACGGCGAAACCATTGCGCAGGTTGTATTCGTGATTGCCGGACACCACGCCGTCCACCGTGACGACGAGCGCCGTGAAACCCGCGGCGCGGGCGCGCTCGACGAGCTTGTGCGAAAGGCTGCGATCGGGCCACATGTACAGCTGGAACCAGAGTTCGCCGCCCGCCTGTTCCGCGACTTTTTCCATCGCGGTCATGGAGCCGGTCGCGAGCGTGAACGGAATGCCCGCTTGCGCGGCCGCGCGCGCGAGAGCAATCTCGCCTTCGTGCCACATGAGGCCGGCGGTGCCCGTGGGTGCAATGACGATCGGCATCTTGTGGGTATTGCCGAAGAGCGTGATCTGCTGATTGCGGCCCGACACATCCACCAGCGTCCGGGGCCGGAAGCGGATGCGCTCGAAAACGGCCCGGTTGTTGCGCAACGAAACTTCGTCCTCTGTGCCGCGGTCGACGAATTCGAACAGCCCCTTCGGTACCCGTTTGAGCGCCATCGCGCGCAGATCGGCGATGTTGTATGCGCCCAGATTGTGGTCAGCCATGGTGAACGTCTCGTCTAATAATCAGCCAGCGGTCGATGGACAACATTCTAGCAGCGCTCGCACTGCATATCTGCAACGTCTCGCGCGCCACGGCTCAAGCGCTCAACATGGCGAGGAGGGTTCGGATGGTGCGCCACCCGCGCCAGATCAGGATGCCGCGACCGGCCCAGCGCGCCAGATGACGGCGGCCCAGCACCGCCGTGGCTGCGATTACCGCCGCGACGGCAACGGGATGCGCCCGTATGAACCGCGTGGCGGCCACGCTGCGTTCCATCACCGCAATCGGCGCTCGCCAGGCACTCAATTCGGAGACGAGGTCCGCACGTCGCCGTGCACAGTCGGCCAAAAGGCGTTCTTTGCGGCGAGCCACATCGATCAGGCGTTCCGTATAAATCATACGTCCCGGAGCGTATCGCGGTCCTTTGCAATTTCCTCAATGCTGGCGGAGAAGATTCTTGGGCGCTGCGCGCGGCGACGCGCACCCATGGCAAGCGCAACGGCAATCCCGAAGTACAGAATGCCCAATGCGACCGCGATCAGCAGGCGATGCGTGTCCCAGAACAGCAGGATCACGACCAACGTGAGCATCAGCAGACCGAAGCCGAAAAAGAGCAGCGCGGCGGATCCCCACACCAGCAATTGGACCGCGCGCAGCCGCTCTTCCTCGATCTCGCTTACGATCAACTCGAGCCGGTTTTGCAGCACGCCCAGCGCCGTATCCGCAAGCCGGCGCAACGATTGCATCAGCCCGGCAGGCGCTCCATCTTCCGTCGCAGGATGCGGACTGGCCATGACGAAAAACCTTACTTCCGACTCATCAGCAGCCCGATGATGAGACCGATCCCAGCCGCCACGCCGACCGCGGTCCACGGATGCTCGTGTACGTACTCGTCGGTTTCATTGGCCATCTTGCGCGTTCTGTCGGCGACGAGCAACTCCACCTCGGACAGCTTGACTCTGGCGCGTTCCAGGCTCTGCTCGATCTTCGCGCGTGCGAGTGTGGCGCGCTCCCCCGCCTGGCTCGCGGTGGCACGCAGCAGTTCTTCTGCATCCGCGACCACGACCTTCAAATCCTGCACGATCTTTTCCGCGTTCACTGAGCTTTCCATTGTCATGACATTGGCTCCGGCGTTTACTGGACAGTTTTAAACGGTATCTACAGCCGCGCGGATGAGGTGCGCGGACGGGCGACGACGATCAGCACGATTATACCCGCCTGGCGACGCGTTAACCCCAATGCGGCCGCCGCCGCGTTTATTGTTTTCAGAACCAGTGATGCGATCGGCATCGATAATCAAGGAGAACAACATGCGTCTGTCAGCCGTACCTCTCTCATCCGTGGCAATGGCCGTGGCATCCGCGCTATCCGGATCATGCTGGGCAGCCGCCGATACCAGCGGCACCGCCGTCACCATATACAGCACGCTACGCCCCGGCGCGGTACCGCCGGAACTCTATCGCAATGGCGGGCCGGGCCAGAACGTGCCGGGCTACGCCATGGTTCGGAGCGAACGTGAACTGACCTTCAAGAGCGGACGCAATACGGTCCGCTTCACCGACGTGGCTGCTCTAATCGATC
>DATFGD010000178.1:0-8203 GCA_035249725.1 Burkholderiales bacterium | reverse complement strand
GTGAACTATAAACAGGCGCTCAATATCCACGATCTCCGGCGCATCGCGCAGCGCCGGTTGCCGCGTGTCGCGTGGGAATTTCTCGAGCGCGGCACCGAGGACGAGACGACGCTGGCGGAAAATCGCGCGGCGTTCGAACGGATCCGCTTGCGACCGCGCGCGCTCGTCGATGTATCGAAACGCACGCAGCAGGTGACCGTGTTCGACAGGACATATCGCGCGCCGCTCGGCATCGCACCGACCGGCGCCGCCGGACTGTATTCGTTCGAAGCGGACGTTGCCCTGGCGCGCGCGGCTGCTAAAGCCGGCGTGCCGTTCGTGCTTTCGACGGCTTCGTTCGTCGCGCTCGAACGCGTGGCGCGCGAAGCGGACGGCAGCAAGTGGTTCCAGCTTTACATGTCGAAGGACCGCGACGCCGCGCAGACGCTCGTCGCGCGTGCCCGCGACGCGGGGTTCGAGGCGCTCGTCGTGACGACCGACGTCCCGGTGGGCGGCAATCGCGAGTACAACCGCCGCAACAGATTCGATGTCCCGTTCCGCCTCAATTTCCGCAACGCGCTGGACGGTGCGCTGCACCCGCATTGGCTCGTGAACGTCTTCATGCGGACGTTGCTCACGTCCGGCGTGCCGCGCTTTCGCAACACCGATGTCGGCGGCCGCATCATTGCGCGCAACCTGCTGGAATTTCGCGCCCGGCGCGAAGCGCTGGACTGGAGCGATTTCGACTGGCTGCGCGAGTTCTGGCCGGGAAAGCTGCTGGTGAAAGGCGTGCTCACGGTGGAGGACGCGTTGCTCGCGGTCCGCCACGGCGCCGACGGCCTGTTCGTCTCGAACCATGGCGCGCGGCAGCTCGACGGCGCACCGGCCCCGTTGGACGTGCTGCCGGAAATCGCCGCCGCCGTCGGCGGGCGCATCAGGATCATGCTCGACAGCGGCGTGCGTCGCGGGTCGGACATCGTGAAAGCGCTTGCGCTCGGCGCGGACATGGTGTTCGTGGGTCGCGCGGCGCTCTACGGTGCCTCGGCGGGCGGCGAAGCCGGCGTGACCCGCGCACTCGACATTCTGAAAAGCGAAGTGGATCGCGTCATGGCATTGATCGGTTGCCCCAGCGTCGAAGATCTGCATGCACGGTATCTCGCGCATGGGGATGAGCCTGAAGCGCGGCGCGCCGTATCCAGATGTTGACCCAGGAGCTTTGCGAGGTCATCACTGCCACGCGCTTTGAAACGCTCGGCACGGAGTGCGTTCAGCGGGTCAAGCAGGCGATCAAGGACGGCGTCGCTGTGGCGATCGCGGGAAGCGCGGAACACCCGGTCGAGCTGCTTTCCGCGCATCTCAAGAGTCTCGGCGGCAAACCTCAGTCAACCGTATGGAGTGGCGGATACAAGACCTCACCGGTGCACGCTTCCTACGTGAATGGCGCCGCAACCCACGTCCTCGATTTCGAGCCGATGTGGCTGCCGCCTACACACGCCGTATCGCCCGTGGTCCCGGCCGCGCTGGCACTCGCCGAAGCGCACGGAATCGGCGGTCGGGAAGTTGTGACAGCCGTCGCAAAAGGGATGGAGATACAGGGACGCGTCCAGTTTGCCGCGAACCAGTTCAAGCCGGAAAAGCTGCGCTTTCATCCGCCGGGGATCGCCGGGGTGCTCGGCGCTGCCGTGACGGCCGGGCACCTGCTGGGGCTCGACAGCCAAAAGCTCACTTACGCGCTCGGGATCGCTGCGTCGCGCGCCGGTGCGCTGCTCGCCAACATCGGTTCGATGACCAAGAGCACCCATTGCGGATACGCCGCGGCATCCGGGGTCGATGCGGCGTTGCTGGCAGGCCGCGGCTTCACCGCACACCCGGCGGTATTCGAGGCGCCGCGCGGGTTCGTCGAGACGTTCTATCCCGAGGATTTCGACCGCGACAAATTGCTCGCATACGGCAAACCGTTCCGAATCGTCGATCCGGGGCTGGCGATCAAACTTTTCCCGTCACAGTTCGCGACGCACTGGGCCATCACGGCCGCGCTGGAACTGCATCCGAAGATCAACGATCCGGCGAAAATAGGGCGCATTGCGATACGCACGCCGGTGATGAAGTATTGCGATCGTCCGCAGACCGCGAACGGTCACGAAGGCAAGTTCAGCTTCCAGTACACCGCAGCAGCGGCGTTGCTCGACGGCGCGGTCACCATAGCTAGCTTCAGCGATGCGCGCCGATTCCGCTCGGACATGGTGGCGTTGCTCGGGAAAATCGAACTCGCTCAGGACCCCGCGATTCCGGGCGAATGGGTCGGTATGCAGGTGGCGATCGAGGTCGAAATGCGCGATGGCTCCAGGCTGCATGCGGTGTGTCATGGCCCGCGCGGCGCATGGGGCCAGCCGCCGCTCACGGATGGCGAACACGACACCAAGCTGCGCGATTGCCTGGGCAGGGTGTTTGATGGCAAGCGTGTCACCCGTGTACTCGAAGTGCTCGATGCGCTGGAACGGCAGCCGCCGCGCGGGATTGCGGCGCTCGCTTCATTGCTCGCGGCAAACGCACCGGCGCGGCGCGGCAAGTCGCGCCCGAAACGGTAGTGGGCCGACCGCCACTGCGGCATTAGAATGGAATCCGAACCGAGCCTTTCAGGAGACTTTCCATGAAGCAGCTCAAAATTCCTGCGGTATTCATGCGTGGCGGCACCAGCAACGCGATCGTCTTTCACGCCCGCGATCTGCCGCGCGACCGGGCGCTGTGGGATGAGATTTTTCTCGCCGCCATCGGCAGTCCCGATCCGTATGGCCGCCAGCTCGACGGCATGGGCGGCGGCATTTCCTCATTGTCCAAGGTGTGCGTGGTCGGGCCCTCGACGCGGCCCGACGCCGATATCGATTACACGTTCGCACAGGTGCAGGTGAAGGATGCAAAAGTCGATTACAGCGGGAACTGCGGCAACATGTCGTCGGCGATGGGGCCCTTCGCGGTCGATGAAGGGCTGGTGAATGAAGGGCTGGTGAAAGCCTCCGGCAAAGATGCGCTGGTGCGCATACACAACACCAATACGAAGAAGATCATCTGGTCGCGGTTTGCGCTCGACGATGGCCAGTCGGCAGTCGATGGCGAACTCGCAATTCCAGGCGTTTCCGGCACCGGTGCGCCGGTGCGACTCGAATTCCGCGAGCCGGGCGGTGCGACCACGGGCAAGCTTTTGCCGACGGGCAACGTGGTCGATACGCTGGATGTTCCCGGCTACGGGCCGTTCAAGGCATCGCTCGTCGATGCCGCGAACGCGACGTGTTTCCTCGAGGCATCGGAGCTCGGCCTCAAAGGCACGGAAATGCCCGAAGAGCTGGATCGCAACGCGGAGCTGCTGAAGAAGCTTGCGGCGATCCGCCTCGCTGCATCGATTGCGATGGGTGTCGCCAAGACCCCGGAAGAAGCCGCCGAAAAACGCACCGTGCCTTTCGTTGGTTTCGTAAGCGGTCCCCGGGATGCGGTGGCGCTCTCCGGCGAGAGGATCGTGGCGGCCGGCGTCGATCTGACCGCGCGCATGTTATCCAACGGGCAACCGCATCGCGCGCTGCCGCTCACCGTGACGCTGTGTACGGCGGTTGCCGCACGCATCGAAGGCAGCCTCGTGCATCGACTCACGCGCCGGAGCGACAGACCGGACGCGGAGATCCGGATCGCGATGCCGTCGGGCGTGCTTACCGTTGCTGCAACGGTGATGCAGAAAGACGGAAAGTGGCACGCCGAGCAGGGTGCCTTCTATCGCACGCAGCGGCGCATGTTCGAGGGATTCGTGCTGGTGCGCGCATCGCGCGTGCCGCGGCTCGTCGCCGCAAGCGGTGACAAACTCAAGGCCGCGTGATTCAGCAGGCGACTGGAGTCCATCGCCTCCGGTTCGCGCGAAATATCGTCATTCCGGACAATGATCCGGAATCCAGTCTCTTGTGGCTTCCGGCGTATGCCGTAAAGACGAAGAAGCCGCGTCGAGTTACTACAAGACGCTATGTCAGGCGGCGGTTTTCTTCTTCGCCGGCGCCGCGTCCTGCTTCGCCCAGTAGTCAGGCGAGGCCTTGGCTTTTGCAAGCGCTTCGGCTGTTTCGAATCCCGGCGCCATCGACGCCGTCGTGCCCGCCATCACCTGATGGTGCTCGATGTTGAGCAGCCGCAGCCAGCTTTGCTGGCCCATCGTGAGCGCGATGAAGCAGCCGAGCTCCACCAGTTCGGGTTCCGTGTAATGCCTGTGCAAGCGCTCCCAGAAGGCATCATCGGTGTCGAGCCGCCAGGTGATCGCTTCGGCATAGGCGAGCGCGGCCTTCTGCCGGTCGTTGTATTTCACCGACTTCTCGAAATTGACCAGATCGTCGGCCTGGGCTTCCTCGAGCTTGCCGGTAAACGCCTTGATCGAGCGCTGGTTGCCGCAGAACTCGCATTTCACCGAACGCGAAACATACAGCCGGCACAGCTCCTTGATGGCGTGATCGCACACCCCGGTATGGAAAATGTCGCGCCACGAATTGGCGAATGACCAGAAGGCGCCGGGCACATGCGCGCGCACCGCGGAACTCTCCGGCCGTGGCGTGCCTTCGCGCGCGCAGCGTTCCATCTCGGCGCGCATCTCCGGGGTCATTTTGTCGAGCGGTACATAGCTGATGCGTTGTTTGCTCATGGTTCTTCCTCTGTCACATTGTCTCAAACCGCAATTATGGACTGTGTGTTCCTTTTTCGCACCCTTGCGAGGCGCGAACGGATAGCCGATAGCCTTTCGCGATCCCGGAATGACGAAAAGGTCGGCGGCGGCTGATAGAGGCCGCTGCGTCGGAATCATCGTGCGGCGCGCGGATTCGCCAGAGTTAGATGCTGACGGGCTTGGACAATCCCACGGCCGGTCGCAGCGCCAGGCACAGCGGAAGCGTGAGCAGGACCGCGATGCCGATCGTCGCAATCGCATTCTCGACCCCGGCCACATCGCCCAGCAGCCCGTAACCGAGCGGCGCCGCAATTCCGCAGAGCGAGCCCAGGGTGTAGAAGAGCCCGAAGGCGCGCGGCAGGCGTTCCTTGTTCACCAGATCGCCGATCGTGGCATAGAGCACGGAAGACGTGCCGTTCAGCACCACGCCGATCAGCGGAAGCAGCACGAACGCGGCGATGCCGGGCAGTACGAGCGTAAGGAGTATGCCGATGCCCGTCGCAAGCTCCGTGAGCGCGATGCTGCGCACGATGCCGACGCGCTCTGCAAGGAAGCCGCACGCAAGTTTGCCCGCCATGCCGCCGACCAGTATCAACGGAACGGAAAGCGCGGCCCAGCCTTCGGGCAATCCGCGCGCGATGAGCAGAAACGCGATGAACGTCAGAAACCCCGTGCGCGTGCTGCTGTCGAGGATCTCGATCAGGCACAGCGCGGTGAATCCCTGCGGGCTGCGGATGCCCCAGCCCTTCACTTTGGGAGAATGCGAGGCCGTCTGAACGCTCGCTGCAGACGGCGCATTCGTATTGACGAGGGTGACGAATATCATCATCGCCGTCAGCATCCCCACAATGCCGAACCCGACGACCGGCGCCTGCCACGATATTCCGACGATCAGCGAAAGACTGACGATGCCGCCGAACGCGAATTTCCCCACGTCACCAAAAAAATTGTAGGTGCCTAACGCCGCGCGTCGGCCCTCGTCGGGATAGGTGTGGGAGATGATGGTCGAGCACAGCGGATGCTGGACCGCCGATCCGAAGCCCGCGAAAAAGAGCGCAATCAGAATCATCCAGAAGCCGCTCGCATAGCCGAGTGCGACGAAGGCCGCGCCGGAGACGGCCGTTCCGAATGCGAGCAGATTGCGTTCTCCGAAGCGCTCGGCGAAGAGTCCCGCGGGAATCTGGAACGCCGCCATCGCGATCCGATGCGCGGAACGGATGAGCCCGACTTGCGCAAGCGACAAACCGAACGTCTGCGCGAGCAACGGCAGCAGCACGTAGGTCACGTCCGACAGGCCGTCGTGCAGCGTGTGCGCCGTGCAGCAGGTGGTGAGGGTTCGTTTCGCGTGACGTTTCGGCACAGAGCGGATCGGTCCGTTGTTATTGCGGTTACGCGGCAATCATAACAGGGCAGTGCGGCCGGCGCTTGCCGGAACCGAAGTGTAGAATCCGGCATTGCCCGACGCCGCCATCGTGTCATCCGCCGCCGCCATGAATATCGTCATCTACGTCTTCTCGGGTCTGTACATCGCCTTGACGGTTGCGCTGCTTTTCGCTTACTGGCGCATTCGCCAGCCGGGACTCGTGCTGATCAGCACGACGTATGGTTCGTCCGCCGCGCTCGCGCTCCTGCTCATGGAGTGGTGGCCGCTGCTCGCGGGATTTGCACTGGCGTGGGTGCTGCGCTTGATGGGCATGGATCCGGTCCCGCGTCCGCCTGAAGACAAGCGCGCGGAGTGACGGACCACCCCGCCGCCTTCGGCGCCACCCGCATCGATTTCCCGAGAGCGCGCTCGCTGGCTGTCGCATGCTGTACGCGAGGGACTACGCCATTGACGCTGGCGAAACGGATGCGGTTTAATCTGAGCGGCATGGGAGCGAAGGGGGAAGGCAATGCAGCAGTTGGCAGCCGGACGGCAGCCGGGCGCGGTAAACCGGATCGGCAAGTACGAAATCGTGCGCAAGCTCGGCGACGGCGCGACGAGCACCGTTTATCTGGGGCGCGATCCATTTGCCAACCGTGATGTCGCCATCAAGCTCGTTGCCCGCGAAGCGTTCACGGACGCTCCCAATGCCCGGGTCGTACATCGGCTTTTCCTGAACGAGGCGTCGCTCGCCGGTAAACTCGTGCACCCGCACATCGTGGAGATCTACGATGCGGTGGCCGATGAGGACAACGCCTACATCGTGATGGAGTACGTCGATGGCGGCACGCTGCAGCGCTTCACGCGGCCGGACAATCTGCTGGAGCTCGGGGACGTCATCGAGATCGTTTACAAGTGTGCGCGGGCGCTCGACTTCGCCACACAGTTCGGCGTCATACACCGCGACATCAAGCCCGCGAACATACTCATCTCCGCCGATAACGACATCAAGATCACGGATTTCGGCTCGGCGGCGCTGCTGCGAACCGAGCGCACCATCGTCGATGGCATCGGCACCCCGGCCTACATGTCGCCGGAGCAGCATCTCAACAAGACGCTCACGCATCAGACCGATATTTATGCGCTCGGCGTGGTGATGTTCCAGCTCCTGACCGGCCGGCTGCCGTTCCAGGCGGGAAACATCGGCGCCCTCGTGCATCAGATTCTCAACGGCGAGCCGCCGCTGCCCTCGGAGTTCCGGCCCGATATTCCAGGCGAGATCGACGTCGTCGTCCGCCGCGCCATCGAACGCGACCCGGCGGTGCGCTATCTTGCATGGGAGCAGTTCGCCGGCGATCTCGCAGCCATTGCTTCGGGGGCGCCGCTCACCAAGCGCGGTGTGCTGGAAACGGAGAAATTCAATGCACTGCGCGGGCTCGCCTTCTTTCGCTCGTTCACCGACGTCGAGTTATGGGAAGTGCTGCGCTTCGGCGAGTGGCTGCAGGTCGGCAAGGGCGAAATGATCATGAAGGAGGGCACACCGGGCGATTTTTTCTCCGTTCTCGTGGACGGGGAAGCGCGCGTCACGCGCAAGCTGCGGCTGCTCTACACGCTCAAAGCGGGCGAGTGCTTTGGCGAAATGGCATATCTCGGCGAAGGCAGCAAAGTACGAACGGCCGATGTCATTGCAGCGAGCGATGCGCGCATGCTGAAAATCCCGGTCTCTGCGCTCGAACGGGTGAGCGAGCTTTGCCGCCTCAATTTCGATCGCGCGTTCCTGCGCGTGCTGGTCGAGCGCCTGACGCTGGCGAACTCCAAACTGACTGGCGTGTAATGCGGTTCCGTCACTTGCACCGCAATGTCGCCGGAGCCGCGTGCGGGAATGAATCTTGCCGCATTGCGCGCCGCACAAATAATGTTCATCATGGTGCGCGCTTCAAAGCGCCGCGCGTCAACGCCGGCCTGAGCGAATAAAGGAAGGACGCGAAGAGGGCGGAATGGGTGGGGATTCTGCACGACGGGTATGGCGGACCCGGGCCCTGACGCTCATGGCACTCCTTGCGGGCGCTACGGGATGGCAGGCGGGCGACACGCCGGCGGCGGACGACGGAGCCACGCTCGAGCATCGCGTCAAAGCGGCATTTCTGTACAAGATCGCCGGCTATGTCGAGTGG
>DATFGD010000177.1:0-2688 GCA_035249725.1 Burkholderiales bacterium | reverse complement strand
CAATCTCCGACGGAATCCGCCTGTACTACGAAGAGAGCGGAAAGGGCACGCCGGTCATCTTCGTGCACGAGTTTTCCGGCGATCTCCATAGCTGGGACGCGCAGATCCGCCGCTTCAGCCGCCGTTACCGCTGCATCGCGTTCAATGCGCGCGGCTACCCACCGTCCGATGTGCCGCCTTCGGTATCTAAGTACTCGTACCGCATCGCGACCGACGATATCGTCAACCTGATGCGCCAACTCGGCGTGCGCAAAGCGCACGTGGTGGGCTGCTCGATGGGCGCATACACGACCCTTCAGTTCGGTTTGCGCCATGCGGACCGGGCACACTCGCTTACGCTGATCGGCGCCGGTGCCGGCTCGGACCCCGGGCGAATGGCGCAATTCCAGCGCGATACCGAGTCGCAGGCGCAGCGCTATCTCGCGCTGGGTACCCGGGAGGTCGTAAAAATGTATCTCAACCACCCCGCACGCGTGCCGCTGCGCAGAAAGGACCCGCGCGGGTTTGAAGAGTTTTACTCGCGGGTCGCCGAGCATTCGGCACTCGGGAGCGCGAACACGCTGCGCGGCATTCAGGCAAGGCGCCTGAGCATCTATAGCCTCGCGCCACGCCTGCGCCGCCTCGCTGTCCCGGTGCACGTCGTGTGCGGCGACGAAGACCCAAGCGCTGTGGCACCGAGCGTTTTCATCAAGCGGACGTGCCCCTCGGCGCGCCTCACCGTGGTGCCCGGAACGGGACACGCCGTCAACGTGGAGGAGCCCGACTTCTTCAACGCCGTCGCGGCCGGATTTTTTGCCGAGGTCGACTCGGGACGCTGGCAGCCGCGCGATCCGCGCTCGCTCAACGTCTCGACGATGGCGCAGAAGCAATAACGCCGCGCATCGTCAATCGCGCGCAACACATCCACACAACATTCCGGTCCAGAGAGGAGAAAATCGATGCCGTATGCAATATCCAACGGAGTCCGGCTCTATTACGAAGAGGCGGGGAAGGGCACGCCGATCGTGTTCGTTCACGAATTCGCGGACGACCTATACAGCTGGGAGCCGCAGTTGCGCTACTTCAGTCGGCGCTATCGCTGCATCGCCTACAACGCGCGCGGCTACCCGCCCTCCGACGTGCCGAAAGCCGTCTCCAAGTATTCGCAGGCGATCGCGACCGACGATATCGCAAACGTGATGCGGCATCTGAAGATCCGGAAGGCCCACATCATCGGCTGCTCGATGGGCGGCTTCGCGACCGTGCATTTCGGGCTGCGTTATCCGCGCTTGGCGCTTTCGCTCACCGCCATCGGTGTGGGTTACGGCTCGGATCCCGACAAACAGGCACAATTTGCGAAGGATACTGAGATCATGGCGCGGCGCTTCGAGGAACTGGGCACACCGGAAGCGATCAAGCCCTATCAGATCGGCCCTTCACGCGTACAATTCCAGAACAAGGATCCGCGTGGCTTCGCCCACTTCTGCGCCGAATTCGCCAAACACTCGGCACTCGGTTCCGCCAACACGCTGCGCGGTCTCCAGGCGCGGCGCCCGACGATCTACAGCCTGGAGCGCAGCCTGTCGAAGCTCAAGGTGCCGCTCCACATGGTCACCGGCGACGAAGACAACAACTGTCTCGAGCCCGGGATTTTCATCAAACGCGTGTGTCCTTCGGCGTGGTTGACCGTCGTGCCCGCAACTGGGCATGCGGTCAATCTCGAGGAGCCGGACTTCTTCAACCGCATCACCGTCGAGTTTCTCGCGCAGGTCGAGTCGGGGCGGTGGCGGCCGCGCGACCCGCGCTCGCTGATCAAGTCGACGATGGCGAAGCGCTGATTTTTTTCTTCAGGCGCTCGATGTATTTGTCTACGTCGATCACGAAGCGCTCGTGCTCGGCTTCGCCGACTTGCTCGACGTCATCGAACACCTTCACCTTGAAAGTGAGCTTGCGGCGATCAATGCCGACGAGTTCGGCTTCTGCGCGCACTTTCTTACCGATCGGTGTGGGCGCAAGGTGCCGGATGTTGACCGATACGCCCACCTGTCCCTGACCCGGCTTGAGATGCGGTGCGGCAAGCGCCTGCGCCGTCATTTCGATAAATTGCGTCATCGACGGCGTCGAGAACACCTTGTAGTCACCGCGCGTGGTGCACAGTTTTTCCGTCACCTCCCACTCGACGCTGTGCTTCATACCGGGTTTGAGTGCATCCATTTCGTCTTTTCCTTCCGAGTCTGAGAGCGTGGAACGATAGTTTTACCACGCAGCCAGCAGCACTTCCTTCAGCAGTTCGCGCTCGCGCACGAATTCGCGTTCCGGGTCGGCGTTGAAGTTCCTGAGCGCGTGCTCGAGCATGCGGTCAGCGCCTTCTTTCGGCACGTTGAGTTCGCCCACGCGTGTCGGCATGCCGATGCCGCGAAAAAGCGCATCGAGCGCATCCGCCGCGCGTTGCGGCGCGCGTTCGAGCGGTTCGGTTGCCTGCCACGCACCGAGCGCTTCCGCAATACGGGCCATTTCCTGAAGATTTCTTCCGCCCAGTTTGCGTGTGACGGTGCCGCTGAGGGCGCAGTTGGCCGCGCCCTGGCTCACGTACGGGTGGAGATTGAATAGCGCCGCCGCGAAGGCGTAGATCACCCGGCCCGCCCAATGCTTCTCGAACATCGTCCCGCCCTCGTCGGCGTCGCGATTCTGGAGGAAAGCGGCCGCGCA
>DATFGD010000176.1:0-10937 GCA_035249725.1 Burkholderiales bacterium | reverse complement strand
GTGCTCGGCATTGTGACCGGCATGGTTGCCGGGCTCGGCACCATCACCCCGGCATCGGGATTCGTGGGACCGATGGGCGCGCTCGCGATCGGCGCAGGCGCGGGCGTAGTGTGTTTCTCCGCGACCAACTTCATGAAGCGTGCGCTGCGGATCGACGATTCGCTGGATGTGTTTCCGGTTCACGGCGTGGGCGGGATCATCGGCACGTTTCTTACGGGTATCTTTGCAGCCGCGGCGCTGGGGGGAGTCGGGTACGCCGATAAAGTGACGATGGCCGACCAGATCGTAGTCCAGGCGATCGGCATACTGGCGGTCGGCGCATGGTCCGGCATCGGCACGTGGATCCTGCTGAAGGTGAGCGAAACGGTGGCCGGTTTGCGAATGACGGCAGAGGAAGAGACGGAAGGTCTCGATACCGTGCTGCATAATGAGAAAGGCTACAACCTGTAAAGCCAGACGCCACAAAGCGGCGCCGGGTTACCTACGCGCGATGGAGCGAACGCCTTAGCGTGGCTCATCGCGCGTGCGGTAGAATGACTTGCAAAGTCATAACGACTCACTCAGGGTGGCCAATGAACTCGGTTCGACGTTGTGCGCCGCTATTGCTGATGCTGCTCGCACCCGGAGCGGTTGCGGCGCCCGAAGATGTCCACATTTATGAGCCCGGCATGTTGACGCGGGACCGCTATGAAATCGTCACGCGGCTGTGGGTCGACTCGTGGCGCAGCGCATTTCAGGTGCCAACGCATCCGGAACGTGCGGACGCCGTTGCTGCGCTGAAAGCCGAAGCGGTGCAGCGCGGCGCGAACGGGCTAACCAACGTCGCCTGCCTCGTCGATGCGGCGCCACTCCCGGGCGCGCGACCGCACTTCTGCTACGCGCTCGCGATCCGGGTGAAGTAAAACTAAAAGTAAGCCGTAGCCGTCATGGCGTAACTGCCTGCGCCGTTCGCCGTCCACAACTCCGCCTTTGCGGCACTTGCGTCGGGCTCTCCGTTCGCGGTGAATTGCTCGGTGTGAAAGATGGGATGGAGCGCGCGGTAGTCGAACCGCTTCACCGGGCGTGCGTCATTACGCCGGCACAGGTCGAGCAACAGCAGGGCCTGCAGCGGACCGTGCACGACCAGCCCCGGATAGCCTGCCTCGCGGCAATAATCGACGTCGTAGTGTATGCGGTTGGCGTTGAAGATCAGCGCCGAATAGCGGAACAGCATGACCGGGCCTGCGACGATTTCACGCCGCCACGCTGCCTGCTCTGGTGCTTGCTTGCCGAGCGGCGGCGCTTCACCGGGTTTCGCCGCTTCGCGATATACGATGTCGTGCTCTTCCACCACGGCGACTTTTCCGGCGCACGACACGGTATGGCGTACGGTAACGAAAATCAGGCTGCCGCTTTTGCCCTGCTTCGGTTCCAGCGATATCACTTCGGAGTCCCGCGTGAGCGCTTCGCCCACTTTGATTTCGCGCCGGAACTCGAGGCGACCGCCGGCCCACATGCGCCGCGGCAGCGTAACCGGTGGCAGAAAACCGCCGCGTTTGGTGTGCCCGTCGGGCCCAAGTTCCGAAGCCGGCGTGGTCTCGAGGAAATAAAGCCAGTGCCAGCCGGGCGGGATTGCCGTGTCGGCCGCAGGCGCCGGATCACGCCTGTCGAGCGTCGCCGCCAGTGCGGCGACCGGCCACGCAGTTGCGACATCGGTCCGGGTTTCCCTGTTTCCCACCCACTGGCGCAGGTGGTTGAAAGACGCCGTCATGCCATCACCCCGGATCAATGGAGCATGCGAGGTGATTTGCGGCGCCGGTCGTTTCCGGCCGCTTTGGCGGCGCTCTTTTCCACAGTCTCACGCTCGATGCGGTAGTAATCTTCCAGGCCGATCAAGTCCTCGATTTGCTTGCGAACGGTGACGAATTCCTGCGCTTCGATGCCCTGGTAGTCGCCGGTTTTCTTCAGTTCGATCAGCGCCTGGCGCATGAAGTGAAACTGCACGCCGACGGCCAGTATCGCGTCGATGCAACCGGCGTAGCCCATTTCGCGCAACTGCGCGTAGGTGTAGAGCGGCCGGCCATCGCGGTTGCCCCGGCTTTGCACGTAGATCATCGGAACTTTCGCAAGCGTGGGCGTCTTAACGGCCTCGTCATGGTCGCGCGGAAAAATGAGTCCCATGTCCGCGCCTTCGTCGGCCGCGACGTTGATCCGCTTGATGGCTTCCTTGAGACCCTGGATGCGGCACGCATCCGAGCGCGCGATGATGACGAAGTCGGGGTCCGCCGCATCGCGCTGCCTGCATGCGAGGCGCAGCTTGTCGCGGTATTCGTCGAGCGGGATGTTGTGCGCAACGTAGGTGTGATAGTGCGCGCGCTTCGGATAAAGCTGGTCCTCGATGTGCACGCCTGCGATGCCGGCGCGGATCGCCTCGCGGACGGTGCGCATGGTATGCAGCGGCTCGCCCCAGCCGGCCCCGGCATCCATGATGACGGGGATATTGACGGCTTTCGCCATGTTTCCGGCAACGCGAATCTGTTCGTCCATGGTGAGCAGCGGTTCGCTGATGCAAGTCGAGCCGCCCGTCACGAAGCCGCCGTTGTACACCGTCTGAAAACCGAGACTTTCCGCAAGCCGGGCAACGAGCGGATCGTAGGCGGAGGGCAATTCCAGAAACTTGCCGCGTTTCACGAGCGCGCGGAGCCGGGTCGTGGATCGTTGCATTATTTTTCCTGTCTCATGTCGGAGTTCGAAGACGCGCGCACTGTAGCATAACGACGACGCCTATAATCCCGGGCGTCGCCACAATCGGAGTTGCCCATGGAATGGCTGCTTGATCCGCACGCGTGGCTGGCGCTGGTCACGCTTGCCGCGCTCGAAATCGTGTTGGGCGTGGACAACATCATCTTCATCACCATCCTCGTGGGGCGCCTGCCGGAGCACCAGCGCGCGCGGGCGCGAACGCTGGGCCTCGCGTTCGCGATGCTGACCCGCATCGGGCTGCTGCTGTCCCTTGCCTGGATCATGACCCTCACCCAGCCGTTGTTCTCGCTGGTCGGAAAGGAAATTTCCGGGCGCGATCTCATCCTGATCGGCGGGGGACTCTTCCTGCTGTGGAAGAGCGTGCACGAGATTCATAACGCGCTCGAAGGCGAGGAATCCGAGCACGCCGTCGCGCCGGCGGTGGCGACGTTTGGCGCCATCATCGTGCAGATCGCGATCATCGATATCGTCTTCTCACTGGATTCGGTGATCACTGCCGTCGGCATGGTGGACGAGGTCGCCATCATGATCATCGCCATCGTGCTCGCCGTAGTGGTCATGATGTTTGCGGCCGGACCGATCGGCAACTTCGTCGACCGCCATCCGACGATCAAGATGCTCGCGCTGAGCTTTCTCATACTGATCGGCCTTGCCTTGATCGGTGAAGGGTGGGATCTGCACATCCCCAAGGGCTACATTTATTTCGCGATGGCTTTCTCCGTGGCCGTGGAGATGCTCAACTTGCGCATGCGCGCGAAGCGGCGCGAACCCGTCCAGTTGCGCCGGCACATGCCGAAGGACCAGATCTGACGGCGCGCCGCACTAACCGTTCGCGTCGAGCCCTTCGTCTGCGCTAAGGACAGGCTTGGTGAAATGAAGTCGAAACATGAACGGCTGAACATTCAGCGACTTGTTCACACTTCGACTCCGCGCTTACGCGCTACGCCCGTTCTGAGCAACGTCGAAGGCTGAGTGCGAACGGACTCCTGCTAACGGCCGAGCAGCGCGGTGTCGGCCGCGGGGCTCGCATACATCGCGCGTGCGCTGTGGGCTACACCCTCGGCCTCCACCAGCCGCCAGTTGAACGCCCAGCCGTTCTCGCGCGCCACTTCGCGGGCCGCCTCAAACACGTTGCGCCCACGCGCGTGGCGATGCAAGCCCTGCCGCATTGCGGCCTCGGTGACATTGAGCGCCCCGTCGCGCCTCACATCTTCTGTGCCCAGAAAAAGTGTGACAGGATGCGCGAGGTAACGCCGGATAGCCTCGTCGCTGCCCAGTCCATCGGGCAATCCACCGAACCCGTATGGAAACTGCCTCTCGCGCGTCGGCCAGACGTAGGTCGAGGGATTCGCGATGACGATGCGCTGTGCGGTGTTCGGCACGAACGCTGCAAGCCGGCTGAGAAACTGGGCGCCGGCGGAATGTCCGAGCAGGTAGTAGGGCAGGCCGGGCGCGTGCTCGTCGGCCCGGATGCGCTCGATGATCTCGAGCAGCATCGTCGCCGTCCAGTCGGATGGCTTCTCCGTCTGCAGCGGATGCGAGTCCGGCATTCGCCCATAACGTGCGATCCCGGCCGCCTGATAGCGCCAGGTGGGAAAACGTTCCCGGTCGAACCGCGGCGCGACGAGCAGAAAGCCGTGACGGTCCGCGAGCGCCCTGCTGTGGTCGAGATAACCGGTCGCGTTTCGGTTGAGCCCGTGCAGGGTCACAAGCAGGGCGCCCCCTGCGTAGTGCGCGGGCTTATAGGTATGAACTTCAATGCCCGTTTCCGCAATCTCCACCATGCGGTGTCCCACGCCCCGCGGTATGGATTGCGCGTGCGCCGTGCATGCGCATGCGATGAATGCGCTCAAAGCGATCTGCCGCATGCGCTGCCGGCTCATGCTGTCAGCCCGCGGGCTTCGACAGGGGCTCTATCGTTCCCATGTGGAAGCGATACTCGCCGCCTTTACGATCCTGATAGTAGCGCGTCAGCGTATTGCGCACCGTCGCGAAGGCGATCTGGTCCCACGGAATCTCGCGCTCTGCAAAGAGCCGCACTTCCAGCGTTTCGGCACCGGCGCGAAACTCGAGATCGAGCAACCGGGCTCGAAACAGGATATACACCTGATTGATGTGCGGGATGTTGTAGAGCGCGTAGAGCGGACCCAACTCGATGCGCGCATTGGCTTCCTCGAGCGTTTCGCGCTGTGCGCCCTGGTACGTCGTCTCGCCGTTTTCCATGTACCCTGCCGGCACCGTCCAAAGCCCGTAACGCGGTTCGATCGAACGCCGGCACAGGAGGATGCGGTCCTCCCATTCCGGTATGCAACCCACGACCATTCGCGGGTTCTGATAATGGATGGTGTTGCAGACATCGCAGACGTGGCGTGGAAGCGTATCGCCCGGCGGAACGCGATGCGTCACGGCGGCGCCGCAGTTGCTGCAGAATTTCATGAGATAGAATGACTCCAGGCGCAAATATACAGCATCGCGATGCATCCGTTGCTTGCAGAGAAGGACTGAACCGCGTGGCGCTCACCTCGAAATGATTGCGAAGTACTACAGTCAGCGCCAACTTTCGCCGTACCGCGGCATGCTCCATGTGGTGGATGTGGGCCACGCGCTCGCTTACACCGTGGACGGCGAACACTGGCGTGCGCGGCTCCGCAACCGCGAGGGGCGCTTGTGGCCCGTGGGCGGCTGGCTGGATGCCGCACAGCGTTTCAGCCCGGTCGATTCAGCCGCTTTGATGGAGGCCGTCAACGTGCGGCCGCGGTTGCCGTTTCCGCAGGCCGATCGCGTCGAACTCTGGCTGCTCGACAAAATGGCCGGCCGTCCGCTCGCTTTGCTTCAAACGCGCACTTCGGTATCCGCTGCGGAAGCGCCGCCGGACGCGGTATGGTGGCCGGTCGCCGCCGGGGATATGGACTTCCACGCTGAATGCCTGCGTACGGTCGATGCGGCAGGTCTGCACGGCGCGTGCCCCGTTCCGCACCGCGAGGTGCTGGCCGGCTACGTGAACGATGCGGCCCGGCCGCATCCTGCCGCACAGTGGTTCCTCCGTACAGCGGACGGCAGCGGACAAGGCCTGTCGGGGCTGCGTCTGGCGCGCGGCTTCCAGGAGAGAATGCTCGCCAAGGAGGCATTTCCCGAAATGCTGATCTCGGAACAACTCACGCATGCTACCGCTCGCGCTTTGGCGCGCGAGTATCATGAGTGGCACGCGGCGGCGCTGCTGACGCATCTCGATCTCTGCGCGGCGACCCGGCACCGGCTCGAGGCGGCGGCCTGCAGGCGACCGGAGCGATTGCTGGAAATGTTCCGGCTGATACCCGAATTCATCGACCGCGCACGCCTCGAAGTCGCGCTGGTGCAGGCGCGGCTCATGCAGACGCGCGCCACCGTCGAGGTCTAGCAACACCGCTCCATCACTCTATCTTTGAACCGAGCTTCACATGCGCCCTTCCTACATCCGCGCCATCCTCGACCGCGAGTTCACAAGCACCGCGTCCCAGGCGCATACGCCGGTGATGCTGTGGGGCCCGCCGGGCGTCGGTAAATCGCAAATCATCGCGCAGATCGCCCAGCATCACGGCGTGCCGCTGATCGACATCCGGCTCTCGCAGATGGAGCCGACCGATCTGCGCGGCGTGCCGTTTCGCAAGGGCGACCTCGTGGAATGGTCGGTACCTTCGCTGTTGCCGGACACTGTGCGTCACGGCGCGCGCGGCATCCTTTTCCTGGACGAAATCACTTCCGCGCCGCCCACGGTGACGGCCGCCGCCTACCAGCTCATACTCGATCGGCGGCTCGGCGACTACCGCGTCCCGCAAGGCTGGGTGATCTTCGCCGCGGGCAACCGCTATGGCGACCGCGGCGTGACCTACGTGATGCCGACGCCGCTCGCAAACCGGTTCACGCATTACGAGATCGAACCGGACCTCGAGGATTGGGTTGCGTGGGCCCACGGAAACGGGATCGACGAGCGCATCATTGCGTTTCTGCGCTTTCGGCCCGATCTCCTGTTCGATTTCGATGCGGCGCAGAATCCGCTCGCGTTTCCGAGTCCCCGCTCGTGGGAGTACGCACACCGCGCGCTGGTCAAGTTCGCCGACGCGAGTGACCTGCTGCGCGATGCGCTGCAGGCGTGCGTGGGGCAGGCGGCGGGCGTGGAATGCAACGCGTTCATCCGGCACATGGCGGAACTGCCCGACATCGAAGCCATCCTGCAGGGCGAAAGCGCGCCGGTGCCGCAGACCGTCGACCTTCAGTATGGGGTTGCCGCGGCGCTGGTTCGCCGGGCGATAAAGGCGCGCGACATGCCGCACGCAAAACTGGTCTACGGCAATATTCTGCGCTACGCGACGCGTTTTCCACAGCGGGAAATGGGCGTGATGCTGGTAACGGACATGCACCGCTCGGTCGGCAAGCCGCTTTTTGCCGTGCCCGAATTCGCGGCATGGGCCAGCAGCATCACTGACCTCATGCTCTACGATCTCAAGCTCGCACCCAATGCATGACTGATGGCGGCGATGTACTGACGAAGCTCGGGGCGGCGCGCACACGGCTCATACTCGAGAAGCCGTTCATCGGCGCGTTAGTCATGCACCTGCCGCTCGTTCCGGCCGATGCGGCGTGGTGCGAAACCATCGCGACCGACGCGCGCGCGTTCTATTTCAATCCCCGCTACATCGCGGAACTCGATTTCGCGCAGACCCAATTCGTGCTGGCGCACGAAGCGATGCACTGCGCGCTCGCGCACTTCGCGCGCCGCAATCACCGTTCGCTCCGGCGCTGGGACATCGCTGCAGATTACGCCGTCAATCTGCTCCTGATGGATGATGGCCTGAAGCCGCCACCCGGCGCGCTGCTGAACGCGGAGTTCCGGGGACTGTCCGCGGAAGAAATTTATCCGCTGATTCCACCGGATCCGGCAGGGCGCACGCTCGACCGCCATCTATTCGATGCTGTCGGCGCGCCGGACGTTGCCGATCGCGGGGGCGATGTCGACGACACCAGGCAGCGCGGCGACGAAGCGGGCGGCGTCACGCCTGGCGATGGGTGGGACGATGACGGAAACGAAAGCAGGAAAACCAGCGCAAGCGGGCCGCCCCATCTCGCGAGCGCGCGGGAGCGCGAGGCACTTGCGCGCAAATGGCAGGGCCGCCTGGCGGCGGCCGCCCAACAGGCGCGCCAGGCGGGGCGCATGGGCGAATCGTGGCTGCGCACGATCGACGACTTGCTGCAGCCGAGATTGCCGTGGCGCCACTTGCTTGCGCGCTACATGATGAGCATCGCGCGCGATGACTACAGTTTTCAGCGCCTGTCGCGGCGCGAAGGCGACGCCCTGCTGCCGCGGCTGGCAAGCGGCGAGGTCGATCTTTACATCGTGCTCGATACCAGCGGTTCCATCGGGAATGAGGAGCTTGCGCAGTTCGCGGCAGAGGTCGACGCGCTGAAAGCCCAGATCCGCGCCCGGGTCACGCTGCACGCATGCGATGAACGGCTCGACGCCCGCGGACCGTGGACCTACCAGGCGTGGGAGCCGCTCGTGCTTCCGCAGAGAATGAGCGGTGGCGGAGGCACCAGCTTCGCCCCGGCATTCGAATGGGTCGAATCCGAACATCTCCGGCCGGATCTGATGCTTTATTTCACCGACGCGGATGGCGCGTTTCCCCCGCGCGCGCCCGACTATCCGGTGATCTGGCTGGTGAAGGGCAAGGCCGCCGTGCCGTGGGGCGAACGCATACAGCTCAACTAGCCGCGCCGCGGTCCAAGACAAGCGATTAACCATGTCTACGATAGAAGTGGAGGCCCAGCGTCCGCCGTGGATTCTTCCGGTCATCGTTCTTTCTCAATTCGCCGGCACTTCGCTGTGGTTTGCAGGAAATGCAGTGCTCCCCGAATTACAACGCGAATGGAACCTGCCCGCCGCTTCACTCGGCTACATCACCTCGGCGGTTCAGTCAGGTTTTATATGCGGGACACTCGTATTTGCCTTTTTCGCGATTTCCGACCGCATCTCGCCGCGCATCGTCTTCTTTGCCTGCTCGCTGCTCGGCGGCTTGTCGGGTTTGGCCATTTTCGCGGTGGCGCCGCACTTCACCGGCCTGCTTGTGGTTCGCTTCGCGGCCGGGTTCTTTCTCGCGGGCATTTACCCGGTCGGGATGAAGATCGCGGCCGGCTGGTATCAGCGCGGCCTGGGCAGTGCCATCGGCTTTCTTGTCGGCGCGCTGGTTCTGGGGACAGCCTTTCCCCACTTGCTGAAAGGCTTCGGCCATGCCGTTTCGTGGGAAGCGGTTACGCTCGGGGTATGCGCGACCGCCGTTCTGGGCGGCCTGGCGATGCTCTGGTTCGTGCCGGATGGACCGTATCTCGCGCAAGGGACGCGGTTCGATCCGCGCGCGCTTGCGCTGGTCTTTCGCTCGCGCGACTTTCGCGCTTCCGCTTTCGGCTACTTCGGCCATATGTGGGAGCTTTACGCCTTCTGGGCGTTCGTGCCGTTTGCGCTCGCGGCCCATTCCGCCCGCACACTGCCGAGCGAACTCAATGTGCCATTCTGGTCGTTTTGCATCATCGCAGCGGGCTTCGTGGGCTGTGCGGCCGGCGGCAGGATTTCACTGAAGACGGGGAGTGCACGCGTCGCATTCGTGCAGCTCTGTGCATCCGGACTGTGCTGCGTAGTGTCGCCGATGTTCTTCCATGCGCCGACGCCGCTGTTTCTGGCTTTCCTTCTTTTCTGGGGCGTAGTGGTCGTCGGCGATTCTCCGCAGTTTTCCACGCTCAATGCGCAGAACGCGCCTCGAGCGCTGGTGGGCTCGGCGCTGACCATCGCGAACTGCGTCGGTTTCGCCATTTCCATCCTGAGCATCGAACTGCTGAATGCGCTCGCGGGCGAGGTACCCACTGCCTATCTGTTTCTGCCGCTCACCTTCGGCCCGATATTGGGCCTGATCGCAATGCGACCACTCCTTCGGCCGTTCCGCGCGCTCGACGGCGTGACGAGATAGCGTGCACGGCATCATGAGGATTGTTCTCGTTCTGATGGTGTTCGCCGCGGCGGTGGCGGACACCGCGTTTGCCGCCCTCGCCCCCGGAGATTATGAAGTTCCGCTTGTGCACAAATCGTTGCGGCGAAACTATCTGCTGCATGTCCCGCCGCGCGCCTCTGCAAATGCGCCGCTGCCCGTGGTCATCAATTTTCACGGCGGTGGAGGCAACGCCAAAACGCAGAAGTGGTATACGGGCATGGACGCCGCGGCGGACCGCGATGGCTATATCGCCGTCTATCCGAATGGCAGCGGCGGCTTCGGCACCCGTTTCCTGACCTGGAATGCCGGCAACTGCTGCGGTGTGGCCGCGCTGAACGGCGTGGACGATGTCGGCTTCACGCTCGCAGTCATCGACGACCTTGCGGCCAGAACGCCGATTGACGCCACACGGATCTATGCCACGGGCCTCTCCAACGGCTCGATGATGGCCTATCGGCTGGCAGCCGAGGCAGCCGAGCGGATCGCCGCGGTAGCGGGCGTGGCAGGCGCAATGACGCTGCGCAACTTCGCTCCGAAGCTGCCGGTTCCGGTCATGCACATGCACAGCCTCGATGACGAGCGCGCCTTGTATGCGGGCGGACTCGGCCCCGCATTTCCACTGACCGATACGCGCGTCTTTCACGCGTCGGTCGAAGAGATGCTGAAAAAGTGGGTCGTGCACAATGGTTGCCGCGAGCCGGGAACCGTGGCGGCGGTGGTGATGGGCAAGCCCGGCCCCGATGCCGGTCACACCGCCAATCGCGTGACTTATGCGCCGTGCCGCGACGGAAGCGAAGTGGTGCTATGGAAGCTTGCCGGGCCCGGTCACGTCTGGCCCGGCGGCAAGCGCGATTTCCTGCCGGCCCTGCTCGGAACGTCGAGCGCCGTCATCGATGCGAACCGGGAGCTGTGGCAGTTTTTCTCCCGCTTTCGCCGCGCACAATGAGCGGGTACGGCCTGCTTCAGACCGTTTAGCTCGCCAGTTCCTGGATCGTGCGGTTGGCGCGCCGCAGCCGCGCGCCCAGTTCACGGCCCAGGTTGGAAACGATCTTGATTGCGGCCGACGGGTGCTCGTGAGCGAGCCGGTCGAAGGCCGCGTGATCCAGCACATAACATACGAGATCCTCGTCGGCTTCGATGGTGGCCGAGCGCGCCTCCTGATCGAGCAGCGCAATCTCTCCG
>DATFGD010000175.1:0-14595 GCA_035249725.1 Burkholderiales bacterium | reverse complement strand
TCGTAAATTACACCGTTGGAAAGCAGTCAATCGAAGAATCCGACCCGCATTGGCGCGCGTCGAGTTCTACGAGTCAAATCATCGGCCCACCGAGCAGCACCATGGTCGTTGTCGATATGAGTGCAAACCAGAAAAAAGCATTCATGGATATCACCGTGTGTGTGAATTCAGCGATTCGGTCGATGAACCGCATCTGCCCGATACCCTATCGGGCTACGATGACAGTAGCTCGCGTTTCGATGGCCGTTCTCATGATCCAACGGTGCTGGCGGCCGATTTAAACGGGTCTTGACGAGTCCAGCGGGTGCTATGCCACATTGCGGACAGCATGAGAGCATACGCGCCGGAACCCACTACGAGGACTGACGCGCCGGTACGAACGCGCCCATACCGGAGACATTAAGTATTTTCAGCGCTTTACGGCTAGAATACTCAGCTATTTTTATCCGGAGAGCAGACATGCGAAATCTAATGATCGCCGTGCTCGGGTGCATCGCGGGCCTGCTTGGCGCTGCGGCAGTCTCGGCGGCACAAACCTACCCCGCTCGGGCGGTGCGTATCATCGTTCCCTTCCCGCCGGGCGAAGCGGCCGATACGATCGCGCGGCTGGTTGCCCCTCAACTTTCGCAGCGCATGGGCCAGCAGTTCGTGGTGGACAACCGTCCCGGTGCCGCCGGCCAGATCGGTTTGCAGTTGCTCAAACAGGCACCGGCTGACGGCTACACCATCGGCATGGGGCAGGGGGGCAACATGTCGGTGCAGCCGCATACCTATGCCAAGCTGCCGTACGACGCGTTGAACGACTTTTCGGGTCTCGCCCTCGCCGCGACCAACTATCTCGCCGTGGTCGCCAATCCGGGCGCGCCCTTCAAGACTCCGAAGGAAATGATCGATTGGGCGAAGAAAAATCCCGGGAAGATGTCGGTCGGGACCAATGGCGAAGGCGGCTACCCGCATCTCACGATGGAATTTCTCGCGCGCTCGGCGGGGTTCACATTCCTGCACGTTCCCTACAAGGGCGCGGGACAGATTACGACGGAAGCCATCGCCGGACAGATCCAGACGGGCGTCGGCTCGTATACCGCCATGTCGCCGCATGTGCAGGCAGGACGGCTGCGGCTGATTGCAGTCACGAACAACGTGCGCGTTCCGAACAAGCCGGAGTTGCCGATCTTTGCCGACGCGGTACCGGGTTACGACATGCGCGGCTGGTTCGGCTTCGTCGCGCCCAAGAAGACGCCGCGCGACATCGTCAAGCGGCTCAACGCGGAAATCAACCGCGCGATGCAGGTTCCCGAAGTCAACGCCAAGCTGGCTGATCTCGGGTTGCTCGTCCAGAACGAATCGGCCGAATACTTCGACAAGTTCCTCAAAAACGAGTACGACAAGTACGGCAAGCTCGTGCGCGATATCGGACTGAAACCGCGCTGACCGCGCGCCTTTCACAAACACCGATTTCGGCAAACACCTGCACCGGTTGATCGGGCGCTGAACTACTCGCGCATCGCGCGCGCCTTCTTCGCTGCGGGACGCTCCCAGCAGCGCTGGAACCATGCGCTGAAGCGCGGCCATTTCCCGAGATCGAGCGTATGCGCGCGGTAGAGCGCTGACGCGACATTGAGATCCGCGACCGAAAACGCCGGTCCCGCGAGCCAGTCCGATTTTTTGAGTGCGGCCTCCAGGACATCGAACGCCGGCACGACTTCCTTCCATGCCGCATCCGCGACCTCGGCTTTGCGCTCGGCCGCGGGTAGATCCCTGGTGTGCCGGCAGTAATTGACCAGCTGCCGATCGAGCCTGTCCGTCTCCCACAGGCTCCACTGCCACATGAGCGCTTCGTGCTTCGAATCGGCCGGGTAGAGCGGGCTGCGATGCTTCTTCGCGAGATACATGTTGATCGCCATCGACTCCGAAAGGATGAAGCCGTCGTCGTCGATGGTCGGAACGCGGGCGTTCGGATTGAGCGCGAGGTATTCCTGGGTCCGCGTTTCCGGCGAGCGCGGCAGCCAGTCTTTCTGTTCGTAAGGAATTCCGAGTTCGCCGACCATCCATAGCACGCGCAACGTGCGCGACTTGGCCGAACCATAAATGCGTAGCATGTGTCCTCCAGCAAGGTTGAAATGTCGTTCGCCCTGAGCTTGTCGAAGGGCAACCGTCATGAGTCATCGAGTCCGTTCATGCTTCGACGCAGCTCAGCACGAACGGGCCTGCTACCACTTCACCGGGTCGAACGACGGGTGATATACGCCGAGTGTTTTGGCGTAGCCGTCGAGCCCGGGAAAGAGGCTCGTGCGCGAAACGTTCATGTGGTAAAGCTGCCGCAGGATCGAGCGTCTCAGCTCGATCGGAATCACCAGCTTCACTACGTTTTCCGCGCTTTGATACTGCGACAGCGCCCGCAGATTATCCATGAATGGCAGCCGGCAGTCTCCCGGCACCATGAAGATGCCTTTTTGGGTCCGCAGGCGCTCGTTCAGCCGGAACGGATTGACCGGCAGGGCACACCGCACGTGTGGCGTCCTTGAAAACGCCTCGGCGGCGATTTTCTCCTGCTCCTGGACCGTCGGCTTCAGGAACGTTTCCACGCCTTTCTTTCCGGCCCTGCGCAGCGCGCTGACCGAAGCTTTGGACGCCCACGGGCCGTTGATCGCCCACACCGCGCAGTCATCGTCCGCGTCCTCCAGGGCGAAATAAGCGGCGACATAAGTGGAATAGCTGAAATCGACGCATCGCGTCGGCGCTCCGTGGTGTTCCATCAGTGCGAGCCACTCGAGCATTGCGCCGTCCCCCGGCACGTGCGCCGCATACTGATGGTAGGCGCGTTTGAAGTCGCGCAGCAGTTCCTGTTCCAGCGCGTAGCGTTGCGCGACGGGAATGCTCTCCCGGGCGAAGCAGCGTTCGATCGAGCTTTCTATCACCCAGTCGGCCTTGCGATGCCCGCGATACAGCCAGCCCGGCCTGGCGTATCGGTGCAGATCCTCCCACTTCTCCAGCCGGATCGCGTTGATCTCCGGCTCAGGCACAGGTTTTTTTCTCGGCGGCTTGTTCACGTTCACGCCTTCAGAGCCCGATAGAGAAAAGGCAGGCTTACGTCCATGCGGTAGTCGATGTCGGAGTGATTGTCGTCGAATTCCTCATATGTGTGGCGAACGCCGTACTGCGCGAGGCGCTTGGAAAGGATACGCGCACCGTAGTGGATATGGTACTGATCGCGCCAGCCGCAGTCGATGAATATGCCGCGCAGCGACTCGAGGTTTGCACGGTATCGTGCAACGAGGTTGATCGGGTCGTTCCTGCGCCATGTGCGCCAGCGGTCAGCAATCACTTCTCCGGACTCGAGATTGAAGGGCACGCGAAATCCAAGCGGCGCTTTGGGGTCCGGATCGTAGGTCGCCGCCATGCACAGGTTCATGATGCAGTGGCCTTCCGCGCTGGAGAGCTTTTCCTTCTTCCAGACGTGCGCGAGAAAGCGCTTGATGCGCCCGTCGTCCAGCCCTTGGGCCAAGCCGGGCCGTTCGGACTCGCGGCGTGCGTCGTAGGCGCCGGGCTTTCGCTTCTGCGCGCGGTGCTTGGCCAGTTCGTCGAGCGTATTGGGCCAGTCGTGCCAGTAAACGAAATCGAAATACGCATCGCCCGAATGGCTGGCGATTGCGCCCCAGTATTTCGAATACCTCATGCCGTGGATCATCGCGCCGTAGCCGCCGGACGATTTGCCAAAGCAGCCGCGATGCTCGCGGCTCGCGAGCGTACGGAACTCGCGATCGACGCAGGGAATGATCTCGCGGGTGAGATAGTCGGCGTAGTCGCCGATCGCGGATGAATTCACGTACTGGTTTCCGCCGAGGGCGGTAAAGCAGTCGGGAAACGCGATAAGGGCGGGTCCCATCTTCTGCTCGCGGATGAGCCGCGCCACGCGTTCCGGCACGTTGTCGCCGAACGGCTTCCAGTTGACATGCGAAAGCCCGGTGCCGGTGAAGCCCACGAGATCGTAGAGCACGGGGAAGCGGCGATTACCCGATCCGTCATATTGCGGGGGCAGCCACACGGCGAGCTTACGCGTGTGCGGATCGCCGAGCGGATTGTTCCTGAGTATCTTCGAGACGTGCTCCAGCACGACCAGCGTGCCGGAGGAGCCTTTGGGACGTTTGAGTGCCATCGGATCTTTTAAGCTGCCTATTTGAGTTTGACACGAGTCCGTGTGCCAGCACCGGCTACCGCTAGTGTACCCCGTGGCCCCAGAAAAGAAATTTACCCGCAATTACAGTGTCCTGCTCACGCTCGAGTCGCTGTGTTTCAGTTTCAACCGGAGGGGAAATCCTCCCGAAGCGATACTGTGCTGAAATAGGCGCACATCCTGATCGATCTCGAAATGGAGTTGTATGGACACCGATGTGCACGGCGCTTGACGGAATTTAACGGACAAGCGCAACATTTTTGCGCTTGCGCGGTGGTGCGTCCCGATCGATGCGCCACCGGGCGATAGGGCGGACCCTCGATGAGGCAGCAAATTTACTTCTGCAAGGCAAGTGACGGCGCGCGGATCGCGTATGCCACGACCGGTTCCGGCCCGCCGCTCGTCAAGGTGTCCAACTGGCTGAGTCACCTCGAGTTCGATTGGGACAGTCCGGTGTGGCGGCACTGGCTCGTAGAGCTTTCGCGCGAGCATACGCTCGTGCGCTACGACGAGCGCGGTTGCGGCCTGTCGGACTGGAACGCTCCTCAATTGTCATTCGAGTCGTGGGTGAGCGATCTCGAAACGGTCGTGGACGCGCTGGGACTCAAGCGCTTCCCGCTGCTCGGAATCTCGCAGGGTGCTTCGGTTGCGGTCGCATACGCCGCGCGACATCCGGAGCGCGTCAGTCATCTGCTGATACACGGAGGCTACCTGCGCGGGTGGTTGAAGCGTGAGATCACGGCGCAGCAGCGCAAGGTGGCCGAAATGATGGTGGAACTGGCCGAACTCGGGTGGGGAGGGGAGAACCCGGCTTTCCGTCAGTTCTTCACGACGCAGTTCATACCGGACGGAACGCCGGAGCAGCACCGCTGGTTCAACGAGCTCGAGCGCATTTCGACTTCGCCTCATAACGCGGCGCAGTTCTTCAGGATCTTCCACGAGATCGACGTGACGGATCTCGCGCCTAAGGTAGCTTGTCCGGCGCTGGTGCTGCATCCGGACCGCGACGCGCGGGTGCCCTTTGATGAAGGCCGTTTGCTGGCAGGCCTGATCCCCGAGGCGCGCTTCGTTCCGCTGGCCAGCGGCAATCACATCCTGCTCGAGCACGACCCTGCATGGGCACGATGGCGGGAAGAAGTGCGCGCATTCCTGCCTTCGGCGCGGTCCGCCGACACCGTGTTCGCTGCGCTGACCCCGCGCGAAAGCGAACTCCTCGAGTTCATGGCGCAGGGACTCGACAACGCTCAGATTGCGGCGCGCCTTTCTCTGAACGAGAAAACGGTCCGCAATCACATCACCAGCATTTTCGCGAAGCTCGGCGTCGAGAACCGTTCGCAGGCGATCGTTCGGTCCCGCGACGCCGGTTTCGGCAAAACTCCCAGGTAAGACGCCCGGGACTCCTGTCCCGCACATTCCCCGGTCCGTACGGTCGTTTGGCCTCCATGCGGGACTCTGGTCACAGAGACTTGCGCAGCCTCCCCGCCGACAATTCAGTCACGGCAGGCGGGTGTCCGACGCAATCCGGGCCTGAATCCCGACGCCCTGCGCCTTAACAGGAGGAATGACATGAGATCCGAACCGCATACGATAGACGCACGACGCTACGCGAAGTGCATCGAAGTCTCGAAACGTATCCGCTGGGACATCGACCGCGACGTGATCCGCGGCCGGCGTTTCGATTTCCGCAAGAAGTTCCTGCCCGACGGCTTGTCGTTGGTGGCTCAACTCGAGTTTCTGGACAAGGACGAGCGGCGCCTGCTGAGCCAGGTGCAGGGACGCACCTATGCGAACATGTTCGGGCTCGTCGAGCGCTTCATCGGCGCGAAAATCCTCGAAGTCAGCCGCGAGCACTGGTTCGGCGACCAGGTTGTGCTCGAATCGCTGGTGCGCTTCACCGACGAGGAACTCAAGCATCAGGAACTGTTTCGCCGGATCGAAGCGCTGGCCGGGGAGGCCATGCCCGCCGGATACCGGTTCATCCCCCAGCCGAACGACGTCGCGGCGGTCGTGCTCGGCAGATCGACGTGGGCCGTGCTGGCGCTGACCTGCCACATCGAGCTTTTCACTCAGGTACATTATCGCGAAAGCATCGAAACCGACGACGACCTGTCGGAGCTCTACAAGGACGTTTTCTTCTTTCACTGGAAGGAGGAGTCGCAGCACGCGATACTCGACGAGCTCGAATGGCAGCGCGAAGACAATCGGCTCGGTGACGAAGAGCGGGCTCGCGCGGTCGGTGATTTGATCGAGCTCGTGGCGGCAGTGGACGGCATACTCCAGGCGCAGGCCCCGGCCGACGTCGAGTATTTCGTGTCAGCTTGCGGCCGCGCCTTCACAGCCGAGGAAAGAAAACGGCTCGACGACGCAGTCCTGCGTGCCTACAGGCTTCAGTACATTGTTTCCGGCATCAGGGAGCCGCGCTTCAGCAACTTGCTGGGCAAGATGATCACGGACGAGCACATGAAGCGCATCGGCGCCGCCCTCGCCCCGATCATGCAATAAAAGAGGGGCGCGTTAGAGCACGACCCGCTGTCGCTGTCCCGTTTCGGAGGCGCGCACGATCGCATCCAGCATGCGATGACGGCGCACGGCGTGATCGAAGTCGGGTTCGATCGGCGCGCCGGTGCGGATCGCCTCCGCAAACTTGACCCACATCTGGCCGACGTCGTACGAGCGCCCGACGTCCCGCACGGCTTGCGGCACCCACTTGAGGCGCTCGGGCACGGGCAACTCCTGCAGCGCCTTGTCGTCCTTCTTGCCACCCATGATCCTGCGACTCGTCTCCTGTCCGGCCTCGCCGCCGCCGATCATCATCAGCGTGCCCTCTTTGCCATAGATCTCGAAACGATGCCCGCTGCCGTGATACGGATGCACGCCCACGTAAGCGTTGAGGATCGCGCCGCTTTCGAGCCGGCCCTGGATCATGATGTTGTCCGGTGAGGTGACATCGACATATTTCTTCGTATCGGTCTCGAACCACTGCGGGACGCGCGTCGCGACGATCGCCGACACTTCACTCAACTCGCCGACCACCATCAATACCGCATCGATCGCGTGTCCGAACGTGATCGTCAGCGTGTTGGCGCCGAGCGTGAAGTCGCGCTGCCACGTGCGGTCGGAAGTGCGGGTCAGCACACCGCTGTTCATGAGCGTCATGTTGACCGACAGAACCTCGCCGACGTAACCGTCTTTAATCAGTTCGCGCATGTGGAGAAACGCGGGCGAGGCGCGCCGCTGCAGCCCCACCATCGTGCGCAGATTCTTTTTGCGTGCGAGAGCCGCAAGCTCTTCGGCTTCTTTCGTACTTGCGCCGAGCGGCCACTCGCAGTAGACATGCTTGCCCCCTTCGAGTACGTCCCTTGCAAGGGCGTAGTGGGCGGGCACGCGCACGGCCACGAGGGCGGCTTCCACGCCGGGATCGGCGCACATCTTCGTGACATCGCTGTACGCGCGCTGGACCCCGTACTTGTCTGCCGCTGCCTGCGCCGTGTCGGCATGCGCCGTACAGACCGCATAAAGTCGAGCCTCGGGGAGATTTTGCAGCGCGGGGACGTGCGCCCACGGGCCCCAGCGGCCGCCTGCTCCGATAAGTCCCACGCGCAAAGGGTCTGATACCGTCATGATGTAATCTCCTTGTACGATTTACGCCATTTTATTCACTTCACCAAATCGGCGGGGCAAGCTAAGCTTGATTACGCCCGCTGTAACGTCCCTCGCCCACACCATACCCCGGAGCATGACATGGCTATACTCCAAGCTCTACTCGGAACCGAACTCCCGATCGTCCAGGCGCCCATGGCGGGCGTGCAGGACCACGCGCTCGCCGCCGCGGTTTCGAACGCGGGTGGACTGGGCTCATTGCCCTGCGCCATGCTGAGCGTCGAGGGTATCCGGAAGGAACTCGAAGCGTTGAAGGCGAAGACGACGCAGCCGTTCAATGTCAATTTCTTCTGTCATGTGCCGCCGGAGCCGAGTGCGGATCGCGAGGCGGCGTGGCGTGAGCTGCTCGGCCCGTATTACAAGGAATTCGGGATCGATCCCGCCACCATACCGGCCGGGCCGGGGCGCGCACCGTTCAGCGAGGAAGCGGCAGAAGTGCTGAGCGCGTTCAAACCGGCCGTGGTGAGTTTTCATTTTGGCCTGCCCAAGCCGGATTTGCTGCAGCGCGTCCGCAGCATGGGCGCGAAAATACTTGCTTCCGCGACGACGGTAGAGGAGGCGCGCTGGCTCGAAACCCAAGGCGTCGATGCGATCATCGCGCAAGGGGTGGAAGCCGGAGGCCATCGCGGTATGTTTCTGTCCGAGGAACTGACGACGCAGATCGGCACGTTCGCGCTGTTGCCTCAGATCGTGCGCGCGGTGCGGGTGCCGGTCATCGCCGCAGGGGGCATTGCGGATCGCAATGGAATCGCCGCGGCGATGGCGCTCGGCGCATCGGGCGTTCAGATTGGAACCGCGTATCTTCTCAGCGCGGAAGCGACGACGAGCAAGGTGCACCGCGCCGCGCTCAAGAGCGAAGCGGTGCGGCACACCGCGCTCACCAATCTTTTTACCGGACGGCCCGCGCGCGGGGTAGTGAATCGCATCATTCGCGAGCTGGGCTCGATCAATCCCGCGGCGCCTGCATTCCCACTCGCGACTACTGCCATCACGCCGCTACGCGCCAAGGCTGAAGCGCGCGGAAGCGGCGATTTTTCTCCGCTATGGTCCGGGCAGAATGCAAGCGGCTGCCGGGAGTCGCCGGCGGCAGACATCACGCGGCAGCTCGCTGCGGCCTGAACGCCTTCAGTCGTTGCTGCGTTCGATCTGTCCGCGGCGCTGCAGGTGCCGCATCACGGACCAGCAGAGCAGCGCCCAGCCTGCGCCCACCGCCCAGCCGCCCACCACGTCGGACGGCCAGTGCACGCCGAGATAGATGCGGCTCACGCCAACCACAACCGTGAGCAGCAGCGCGAGCCCCAGTACGTAAATCTTGTGTGCGAGCTTGTCGTCCACGCGGGCGAGCATCGCCCCGAGCGTAAGGTAGGTCACCGCGGACATCATGGAATGGCCGCTCGGAAAGCTGGCCGTGTAGACGAAGATGTCGTGCGGCACGAGATCGGGGCGCGGCCGGTCGAATCCTATCTTGAGCAGTACGCTCAACAACTGCCCGCCTGCCACGGCGACGAATACCGCAACGGCGGCATGCCGTTTGGCGTCGAGCAGCAGATAGCCGATGGCTGCCGCGGTGAAGAGCGTGAGCACCGCCATGCCCCCCAGTGCGGTGAAGTCGCGCATGACTTCGTGCAGCCAGCGCGGGCCCCACGGATCGCTCGGATCCTCCGCATTGCGAAACGCGAGCAGCAGCGCCCGATCGACCACCCGCGTGCCCCCTTTCAGCACTTCGTCCGCGAGTTCCATGAAGCCCCAGAACGCCGCAGCGGCGAGCGCGAGACCGGCGAGCAAGCCCCATTCCAGCCGCGCGAACGGCTCCAGCATGTGCGCGAGGTGTTTCAACGCCGGACGTTGCATGGCGGGTGCTGCTCAGCGTGCGGCGAGTAGGCGTCCCCAGCCTTCGACCGGCGGTGCAATGCCGGCCGCGATGAGCCGCCAGGTCTGCGCAATACGATTGGTGATGACCGGTATGCCGTAGTCCTCTTCCAGGATCGGCACGACAGCCAGGCTGCGCCATGCGCCGCCGGGCAGGAGCAGCGCTTTTGCTTGAGGCGCGCGCCGCATCGCTTCGCGCCCCAGCTGAAACGCGAGGCGGACGCCTTCTTCGATGCTCATCGAGAACGACTGCTTGGCCCACTGACCGGCGCTCGTCACGGCGAGAACTTCGATGCCGGCATCGTTGAGGTAAGCGACAAGGACGCCGTTCAGTTTTTCCGACCAGCGGCTCGCTATCGCGATGCGATCCGCGCCCAGATGGTGCAGCGCTGCGACGACCGCTTCACCGTGCGCATCGGCGATCGCATGGGTTTTTTCCGCCGTTTCCCTGATCAATTCGAGCACGCGCGGGCGGCCGAGCTGGGATGCGACAGGCAATCCGGCGAGCGTGATGCTGTTAGCGCCCTGATGTGCCAGCGCACCGACGCAGCGCCAATAGCGCTGCATGCCTTCATTGACGCCCGCTTCGGTGTAATCCTGGATCTCGATCGAAGCCGAAATCTGCTGGATGTCCGGCGGCAGCAGCGGCTGCACCTGCGGCGGATTGCGCACCTTCTCCGTCGGATACACCGTTCCCACGATAAATCTGGGCGTGGTCATGTGCCGTGCTCAGCGCGCGGGCGAACCCGCAAGGCCGAGGTCGGTGAGCACGACCTTGATTTCGCCGTACTGCTCCTTGATGTAGCGCTCGGTATCGGCGCGGGAAAGCGCATTGTTCGGGAGGTAGTTCGCTTCCAGTTCCTTCAGCCACTCCTCGCTCCCGGACAAGCGCTTGAGCGCGCCCTCCCAGTAGACGGCTTGTGTTTCCGAAATCCCCTTCGGCGCAATGGCAAGCCGCCAGTTCTCCGCAATCACCGGGTAACCGGCTTCCTTCACCGTCGGCACCGTGGCGTAGATGCCGCCGAGCCGGGTCGGCGCCGCGACGGCGAGCGGCCGGATCTGGCCGTTCTGAATTGCGCCCGCGCTCGCAGAGCCCGAATTCACGAAAAGACCCACGTGCCCGCCCAGCAATCCGGCGAGCGCGGCGTTTGTTCCCGAGAAAACCACGACCTTCATCTTGTTGACGTCGATGCCGCCCGCTTTGACGAGCCGTCCCAGCGCGATGTGATTCGCACCGCCGGCCGCGCTCGATACCCCGGCGGCGAAGGCGCCGGGGTCCTTCTTCAGGACAGCAAAAAGGTCGGCGATGGTCTTGATCGGCGAATCCGCACGAACCGAGTAGACGATGTATTCACGCGCCATCAGTGAGACTGGCGTGAAATCGGTGTACGTCACTTTGCTGCGGCCGCTGATGTGCGCGGTGACGATGTTGTAAGAGGTGATGAGGAGTAGATGCGGATCGCCGCTGCGCTGATTCAGGTAAGCCCAGCTCACTGCGCCGCCGCCCCCCGGTCGATTTACGACCGTGACGGGAACGTCCATCACCTTGTTCTCGCGCCAGATGCGTTCCATGAGGCGCGCGACGCGGTCCGTTCCGGTGCCGGCGCTCGAGCCCACCACGAGTTCCACGGTACGCTCGGGCTTCCAGATCTGCGCGCCGACCGGCAGGCTTACAGCCGTGAGCGCTGCTGCAACCATGAGGTGCAGACCTTTATGCATGCAAACTCCTCAAAAAGTTTTTCGAGCTTATGCCGCTTGTCGGTGGACCGCCAGGCGACGAAACGCGGCTATTTCATTTCGATGAATTCAAGCTGCACGCCGTCCGGACCCTCGAAGAAACACACGCGCCGTCCGCCCGAGACGACCGTCTGTTCGAGGATGTGGATGCCCTGCGCCTTCAGTTTTTCGATGAGCGTATCGAGTTCATCGGTGTCGATCGCGATGTGCTCCATGCCGTATTTCTGCTCGCGCGACTGCTCGGTGAGAAAGCCCGTTACGTTGAGCGCGAGCCCATGGAGATCGAGCCGGTAGCCGTGCTTGTTCTGGTTTACCACTGTTGCGCCGAGATTATCGACATAGAACTTCACGGTCTGTTCGGGATTCTTGGTCTTGAGGTGCAGATGATTGAGCTTGAGCGTCATGTTCGTATCCTCCAGATGTGCGATGGGAAGCGTGATTCTACCCGCTCAGCTGCGCCACCAAATACTAACGAGCCAACGCATACTCGAGCGCCGAGGTGATGCCTTCCTCCTCTATCAGCAACTGGTAACGCAGGTATTCGTTCTGCATGTGGCGCGTGAAGCCGTCCGGCGTGCTCTCCGGCGTCGTCTCCGCACCCTGGCGCACGAACAGCCCGCGCAACTGCGGCTTGCGCAGCGCTTGCACGATGTCGCCGTGAAGCTGCTCGACGATGCGGCGCGGCGTGCCCTTGGGCGCGACGATGCCGGACCAGCTGTCGAACTGCGCTTCCGGCAGTCCGAATTCGGCAATCGCGGGCACGTCGGGCAACGCCGGGCTGCGCTGCGGTGTCATCACGGCCAATGCACGCATCCTGCCGTCGCGCACCGAGCCCAGCACCGCCGGCAGTGTAAGCACTGCATAGTGCACGCGCCCCAGCACCATCTCGACGAAGGAATCGGAGAGCTGGCGGAACGGCACGTGGACCGCATCGATTCCGACTGCACGTGTGAACACTTCCGCGGCGAGATGCGACGCCGAGCCGATCCCGAGCGACGCGTAATTGAGCTCACCCACCCGCGCGCGCGCGTGCTGCACGAACTGACGCGGATTCTGCACCGATATCGCAGGGGTCACCGCCAGCACCGTCGTAATCGATGCGACGTGCGCGACGCCGAGGATGTCGTCCAGCACGCGATAGGGCGCTTCCTCGCGCATCAGCGCGGTGATGATGCGCGTCACGCCAATCAAACCCAGTGTATAACCATCGGGATTCGCCCGCGACACGAGGTTGTTGCCGATCAGCCCGCCTGCGCCCGGCCGGTTTTCGGTGATGACGCGCTGCCGATAAAAAGCGCTCAATTCCTCAGCGAGCGCACGCGCAAAAAAATCCTCGGCGGTACCGGGCGACGACGCCGTGATGATGCGTATCGGCTTGACGGGATAGGGGCCGAGCGTTGCGGAAGGGCCCGCGTTGCACGGCGCTACCCACAGAAAGGCAATGGGCACCAGATACCAAAGGCGCTTGACCGCGCTACGCATTCAATCCGCCGGCATGCCGTTGCGCAGCAGATCGCGCGCGATGAACCAGCGGTGCACCTCGCTCGGCCCCTCGTAGATCCGATAGGCGCGGCTCGCGCGGCTGATGTATTCGAGCGGCAGGTCCTTGGTCATGCCCATGCCGCCGAACATCTGCATCGCGCGGTCCGCGACGCGCGAGATCATCTCGCTGCCCTGCAGTTTCACCATCGCGGCGTCACGCCGCCAATGGGTCTCACCCTGATCGATCCTGCACGCGAGCCGCCACGTGATGAGCCGCACCATTTCCATTTCCTGGAAGCTGTCCGCGATCCACCACTGGATTGCCTGCCGGTCGGCGAGCGGCTTGCCGAAAGTGACACGCTCGTTCGCATACGGAATCATGAGTTCCATGCAGCGGCGGGCAAACCCGAGCGACCGGCACGCGATCTCCATGCGCCGCACGCCGAGCCGGTTCTGCATCGGCCCGAAGCCGTTGCCGACTTCGCCCAGCACCTGGTCGTCGGACACCTCGACGTCGTCGAAGAAAACACCGTAGGGCGCGTGCTCGCCGATTGTGTTGAACACCGTGGGTATCGACATGCCCTTGGCGCCTTGATCCACGAGAAACGCCGTAATGCCGCCGCGCGACCCCTTGGCCGGGTCGGTTACCGCCATCACGATGATAAAGTCCGCCTTGCGTGCATTGCTGATGAAGACCTTCTGCCCGTTGATCACCCACTTGCCGTTGCGGTACTCGGCGCGCGTTTTCATCGCCGCCGGATCCGACCCCGCGCCCGGTTCGGTGATCGCAATCGCGCTCTTCTTCTCCCCCTTGGCATAGGGGATGAAGTATTTCGCGATCTGATCGCCCTTGCACGTTTCGCGCAGCATGTAGAGATTGGGACTGTCGGGCGGCAGCACGTACGGCGTGATGCTGGTCTTCAGCTCCTCGATCACGACCGCTTTGGCGAGCATGCCGAGATTCTGCCCGCCGTATTCCTCCGGCACGTCGATGCCGTAGAGCCCGATTTCCTTCGTCTTGCGGTTGAGCGCCTGTTCCGCTTCCGGATCGATCAGCGGCGCATCGGTCAGACCGCGTTCGGCTTCGCGGCGGATCACGTCCTTTTCCAGCGGGCGGAGTTCCTCGCGCGCGAAGCGGGCAACGGTATCGCGCAGCATGCGCAGTTCTTCGGGGAGCGTGAAGTCCATGTGATGAAATCTCGAGGCGTCGATGACGGGCCGGCACACGCATCATAACAATAGCGTGCGCAAAGCTGAATGCCGATTTGGAGTACCGCCGGCACTCAGTCCGTTATCTGGACGGATGCCGCATACCGGAGGTCGAGCAGAGCCGGCATCGACCTGCGACGCGTTTCCTACAAAGGAGCGGTGCCCGCGATGGCATCGACGATGGGCGGCGAGACGCAGTTCGCCAAACATGGCGAGCACGGGGACTTGACGCGCGGATGGTTCGGTCTCATCCTTTTGCGCGGCAATCCGTTGCAACCATAACTCAGTCACCGCAAGGGGGGGACACTATGAAACGCTTATTCGCTGTAACAACGGCGCTGCTCGTCGTCGCATTCACCGCTTTTGGCTGCGCTCACATGACCGATGGGGGCTGGACCACGCTGATCGACGGTCCGAAAGGGCTGGAGAACTTCAACCGCGTCGGTGACGCAAACTGGCGGGGG
>DATFGD010000174.1:0-4566 GCA_035249725.1 Burkholderiales bacterium | reverse complement strand
CGGCGGCCATCGTGCTGTTGATACTGAGACGCCAAAGCATGGCAGCGTTGACGGCTATCAGTGTTGGTCACTTGTTGTTGTGGCCTGTGACTTGGTGGCAAAACTCGCTCAGCATGCTTCTTCCAATCGTGTGGGGAGTGGCGGTTGTCAGCCTGATAGCCGGATGGCTCCTTCTTGTGAAAGCATTCAGGCATGCAGCCAGTGGCGTCTAACAAGCGCATGCAGCGAACGCGCGGTATGGATAAATTGGTTCTACGTTTAGGGCATCGGCGCGTCGCTGATGCGCGGCGTCATGCGCCTTCTGCAACGTAGCGTCTCTCTTGGGCGGTCGTGATGGCGGAGTGGCATTACTGCTGGCGCTGCAAGGGGAAAATGCCTTTGCTCGATCGCGGCGAATGGGAGCTAATTGAGCCGCTGCTTCGGAAAAGCATGGCCAACGTTAAGGCGTACCGAGAACGGCACAACGCACCACTGTCGGAGGCGATCACGCTCGGTTATGGGGCCGACGCGCTCGCCAAATATCGCGAGCTAACGGGGTACGAGGAAACCAACGTCAAGGCTCTTTGGCACCATCGGCTCGATAACTTCGGGCCACCTTGTGCGGCTTGTGGGCGGTTACTCAGAACAGCGCGTGCAAGATTTTGTGCTGAGTGTGGTGCCAGCGCTGCACCGGACGGCGGTCAGCGGCATCGTAGGCGCGTGAGGTCATCGCAATGATCGTCAATAAAGTGCGCGCTCGTGTCAGTCGGTGGGCCGGCGGTGAACGCGAGCGTTAGGCGCCAACCATATGGTCGAGCCAATAGCTACCGAGACACTGCTCGTCCAAAAGTCGGGCGAGGCGCCATTAGAGGTCGTTGTTCAGATCGGTCGTCCGTACCAGGATCCGGAATACCCCGACGAGTGGCTATGTCCGTTGTCGCTTACTCCGTTGCACTCGAAGTTGAGTGCCGCGAGATCGAATTCGGCTGTTCAGTCGCTTTGCTTGGCGATCTCGCTGGCGTTGGACCTCCTCTATGCTGTTGTTGAGAAGGGTGGTTCCGTTTCTCTGGCCCCGGGCGCGCCGCTACCGTTCGAGGCCTACGCGTTCGGAATCGCCGCTCGACAGCGCCGTGAGAAAGAGCCGTGAACGTCGCGCGAGCGCCTAACAAGCAAATGCAGCGAGCGCGCACCGACCATAAATGTGTTCTGGGTTACGCGCATCGGCGCGTCGCTGATTTGCGGCGTTAGGCGCAACCGTGAACGAGCCGCACGAACAAGAACTTCGGCAAGCGCTCGATGCGTTGAGGTGCCGTGACTTCGATTCCGCGTTCGCGCTGTTTCACCGCCTCGCCACTCAAGACAACGCACTAGCGCAACACTTCCTTGGCTGGATGAATGAGCAGGGTATCGGATGCGAGGTCAGCTACTCCGACGCGGTGCACTGGTGGCAGTTAGCCGCGAGGGGCGGGATACCGGAAGCCATGGTGGGCCTTGCGCATGCACTGGAAAACGGGCGCGGAGCGGGGCGGAATACAATGGAGGCGTATTGCTGGTATCTGGCAGCCAGTCGCCTCGGCGACGCGGAAGCAGCGGCCGCAGCTCGTAGGCTTGAGGCGCTCTTGAGCAAAGGCGAACTCGATGCAGCAAGAAGACTCATCGCAGACGCCTGACAAGCAGTTGCAGCGGACGTGATACGGCGTCACGTGCGCGCCGCCGCTGAACTGCGGCGTTGAGCCTGTGGAAAAACCCCAGCCGTCAGCCCTGGCGAGGTGACGAGCGAAAAGTGGCCTCCTAAAATGCGTCAGGTTCAACGATCGCGGATCAGGTAATGGTGAAATGACCCCCGAAAATCGATGCTTTCGCGATCCGGCGAGTTTTTCTACAGGCTCGTTATGCGACCGAGCGTCCTGTGAGCAGCATCGCTGGATGAAACCGCGCGCATCTTTCCTTTCGGCAGCTGCAATGGCTTTCGCCGCAACGGAGATCGGACGCAACCTGTATCGACCATGGGTTCGTCAGAGCAACGTCGATGACTTCGGCCTCGCAGACAGTTTAGGAAGTTTGGGTGGGGTTGCCGTTGCGGTGTTCCTGGTTGCCGCGATCGTGGGCCGCACCAGAGCTATTTCGCTGGGGGGCGCAGCTGGAACCGCAGTCGGTGCGCTGGTGTACGAGTTTCTGCAGCCCACTCTTCGTTCCGGCACCTTTGACTGGAACGACGTAGTCGCGATCATTATCGGGTCGGTCGTAGCGCTATTGATCGTTTGGCTTATTTGGTTGAGGGCAAGCGGCGCCCGAGCATCGCCGCAGTTAGGGTGAGGTGAACGGCCCCCGAAATCCGCAGTTTTCGGGATCTGCCGAGTTTTTCCACAGGCTCGTTAGGCGGCAATGACGGACGTCAGATGAAACCCCGAGTCACTGTCCTTACTATCGGCGTGAACGACCTGGATTCAGCCGTCGAATTTTATCGAGACGGTCTCGGTCTGAAGACTGAGGGTGTAACCGGGGAGGAATTCGAATACGGCGCCGTCGCTTTTTTCGATCTCCAATCCGGCTTGCGTCTCGCCCTTTGGCCGCGGAAAAGCATTGCGCACGATTCAGGCGTGCGAATTGGGCCAGCTTCCCCCACGGAATTCACTCTTGGCCACAACGTATCGTCCAAGTCGGAAGTCGACGCTGTGATGGAGCAAGCAAAGAGGGCCGGAGCAACGATAGTAAAGCCAGCGCACGATACGTTCTGGGGAGGTTATGCGGGCTACTTTCAGGACCCAGACCAGCATCTCTGGGAGGTCGTATGGAATCCGGATTTGACGCCCCACGATTAGTACGGCGCAATCCGCTGCGCTGCGAGCACCAACGCCACGACGAACACGAGCGCCGCGCCCAAGGACGCCGCGCCCGGCACGACGATCGGTGTCGCGCTCGACACGAAAAAACCGAATAGCCAGGCCCAGATCGGCGGGCCGACGATCGAGGTGAGGTTCGTAAGAGGCGCGCGACACGTCGCCGCCTTCGAACTCCTCGATGAGCCGCGGCAGCACGGGGAACGCAAGCCCGATGCCCAGCATGTCGATGTAGACGACCGACAGCACCACGATCAGCGAGAAACGCGTCGGCATTCGGCAGGGCTCTCGTGCGAAAAGTACCTCGGACTATCTACGCGACGCGTTCGCGTAACAACGGCCCCCTACGCTTGGTCGCCGATTAGATAACCAAGGAGCATCGACATGCGAAGCACAGCAACGTTTCGCCGGAGAGCCGTCGGGCTCGCCGGCCTCGCGGCTGGTCTCATGGTGTTGGGAACCGGCGAAGCGCAACTCGGCCTGCCGAGCCTCCCACTCCCGCCACTCCCGCTCCCGTTGCCGGGGGACGACCCGGCGGACGGAGAGGCGACCGGAGGCGCGAGCGGCGTCACGGCCGTCATTCTCGGCAACGTCACGAGTCTCGCGTCTACCGGCACGCTCAGCAGCCCGAGCGAGCCTCTCGGCATCGGCTTGAGCACCGCCGACATCTTCGGATTAGGGTCCGCCGAGGCGTTGCACGCCGCGACCATGGGCTGGACGGATCAAGTGGTCTCCGAAACTTCGATGGGCAATCTCGTCGTGACGGTGGCCGGCACGGGCATCTCGGCGGATCTCATTCTGTCGCGAGCCAAGGCCGTGTCGGGCGCGGGAACCACGGGTCTCTCGAGCATCGAAGGGCTCAGCATCGCCGGCTCGCCGATTACGCCGACGGGCGCGCCCAACGAGGTGATTTGGCTGCCGGGCCTCACGGTCACCTTGAACGAGCAGATCCAATCGGCCGGCGGCATCGTCGTCAACGCTCTGCACGTGCGGACGCTCGACGGCCTCATCGACGTCGTCATCGGCTCCGCGCAAGCGGGCATTTAGGCACGAGCCACAAGTTCATCGGAGGAACAATCATGCGTAAGAAATTTGCGATGTGGTCTGCGCTGCCGCTCGTGTTCTTGGCGGCGCTTGCCAGCGAGAGCACTCGGGCTCACTGGACCCCTGCCCCGTGCGACTTCATCACGGGCGGCGGCTGGGTGTGGAACGACGTCGGCGCCAAGGTGAACTTCGGTGCGCACGGCGGCTGCAAGAACGATGCGTTCTGGGGCCACGTGAACGTCGTCGACCACAGCTACAACCCGCCCGCGCACTTGAAGAGCACGAGCATCACCGGGTACCTCTTCGACCCCGCGTTTCCGAACGCGCGCGACATCTGCGGCGTAGCCGAGGTTAGCGTGAACGGCGGCACGTTCACGACGCGCTTCCGCGTGCGCATGGAGGACAACGGCGAGCCCGGCGGCGCCGACCGGTTCGGGCTGCGTTTGAGCAACGGCTACGTCCTCACGACGCGCGAGCTCGGGCCTCCGGGACCGACGGGCGGCGGCGGCAACATTCAGCTGCACAAGCCGAATCCGTCCACGACGCCACCCGTGCCGACGCCGACCGAGGCGGAGATGTGCCCCGGGCTAAATACGCCCTAGACCACGGACGGTAGTGGCACGACGGCGCCGCGCGTCGGTCTCACCCGACGGCGCTCGGCGCCGGCGTGCCGCCGGCTTCCTCGCGCGCGGCGCCACCGCCG
>DATFGD010000173.1:0-3745 GCA_035249725.1 Burkholderiales bacterium | reverse complement strand
TGATCGCGGTGGAGAAGGTGGCGCGCAGCGATACGCGCCAATATGGCATCGTCAAGCTCGATAGCCGACGCCGTGGGGATTACCGCATCGCAGGCATTGTTGAAAAGCCTGCACCCAGCGCAGCCCCTTCTACGCTGGGCGTGGTGGGACGCTATATATTGACGCCCGGAATATTCAACCACCTGCGGCGGGTAAAGCCGGGTGCCGGCGGCGAGATCCAACTCACCGACGGCATTGCGGCACTGCTCGCAGAAGAAGACGTACGTGCCTACGAATTTTCCGGTACCCGTTACGATTGCGGCAGCAAGGTGGGCTACCTCAAGGCCAACGTCGCATTTGCGCTGAAACACCCCGAAGTCGGATCGGAGTTGCGGCGGTACATGAAGAATATGATTTCCAAACTGGACCGCTGAGCGGTATTTGACTGGGACGATGGCGGTAGAGTCGCACTGACCCATTGAAATTCTCTGCCGATCAAGCCCGGGCAATACTCGAATCGTCCGAAATGGTGTGCTCTGCCACGGACGTTACGGCGGCGGTTAAACGTCTCGCCTCCGAGATTACGGGCACGCTCGGCGACCGCAATCCCCTAGTGCTGGGCGTGATGCGGGGAAGCGTAATATTTGCCGGGCATCTCCTCCCATTACTGGAGTTTCCGCTCGAGTTTGACTATCTCGACGTGACGCGCTACGCGGGGACCACGCAGGGCGGTGCGATCACCTGGAAAGTGAGCCCGGGCACTACCGTGGCCGACCGGGTCGTTCTCGTGCTCGATGACATACTGGACCAGGGACACACGCTGGCGGCCATCCGCCGCAAAATCCTGGAGGCTGGGGCGGAAAGCTTCTACAGCGCCGTATTCGCGGATAAAAACATCGGCAGCGACAAGCCAGTCGCGGCCGATTTCGTGGGCGTGCGACTGCCCAACCGCTATGTCTTCGGATTCGGCATGGATGTGCACGGTCTGTGGCGTAACCTGCCCGCCGTGTATGCGCTCAGAGAAAAGCAGTGAAAGCTGATTCCGGAATCGACCCCATCGTGCCATCATGCTGGGAATCATAGGCGGCAGCGGATTGGCGTGCCTCGGTACCCTCGCCGTGCGCGATCGGGAGACATTGAGCACGCCTTACGGCGCACCAAGTGCGGCGCTGGTCTACGGCACGCTCCAGCACCGCGAGGTCTTTTTTCTCGCGCGCCACGGCGAAGGACACACGATACCGCCCCACACCGTGAACTATCGCGCGAATATCTGGGCCCTGCACGCGCGCGGGGTGCGCGACATTCTTTCCGTCGCCACGGTAGGGGGGATAGCGCGGGGTCTCGAGCCCGGTGCGCTCGCGGTTCCCGATCAGATCATCGACTATACCTACGGCCGGAAGAACACGTTTTTCAGCGGTGACGACGCCGGTGTGGTGCACATCGACTTTACCCGGCCGTACTGCGAATCCATGCGCCAGCGGATCGTGCGAGCGGCTGCGGATGCCGGGGAGCGCATCGTAGACGGCGGCACCTATGGGACCACCCAGGGCCCGCGTCTGGAGACGGCGGCCGAAATAGCGCGCCTCGAGCGCGATGGTGCAGACATGGTCGGGATGACCGCCATGCCGGAAGCGGCACTCGCCCGTGAGAAAGGCTTGTGTTACGCCGCCATCGCCGTCGTCGTCAACCATGCCGCAGGGCGGGGCAACAGCACACAAAACGTACGCCTGGAAGACATGTCCACCGTTCTGGAGCCAGCGATGGCGCGCGTACGGGCGATTATCGATCGACTGGTGGTGTGCTATGGCGATTAGACCCGTGCTTCGGATGGGGGACCCGCGTCTTTTCGAACCGGCGCAGCCCGTGGCGCAATTGAATACTCCCGAACTCCATGGCCTGATCGCCGACATGCAGGACACGATGGCGGCGCTCAATGGCGCAGGGCTGGCCGCGCCGCAGATCGGCGTCGGGCTGCAGGTGGCGATATTCGGCGTGGAGTCGAACCCGCGTTATCCGGAAGCGGAACCGGTGCCGAGGACGGTGCTCATCAATCCAGAGCTCATCGTGGTGGACGACGAGACGGAAGAAGGTTGGGAAGGTTGTCTTTCCGTGCCGGGCATGCGGGGTCTCGTCGCGCGTTACAAGCGACTGCGCTATCGCGGCGTGGACGCACAGGGCAGTGCGATCGATCGCACGGTGAGCGGATTCCACGCGCGCGTCGTGCAACACGAGTGCGACCATCTCGCGGGCATACTCTACCCGATGCGCATCCGCGATTTGCGGAATTTCGGCTACACCGAAGAATTATTTCCCGGCCAGGACATCGCCGCAGACTGATCTACGTCTGCAGCTGCTCGAGCAGTTCGCTCTCGAAGCGCACGACCGTTTTGGGGTCGTTCAGCGCCGTCCCGGTGATGAGGAACGTGTCTTCGGCGCGTGATCCCAGCGTGTTGATCATGGCGGTGTGCAGATTGATGTCGTACGCGTTGAGCACTCGTGCGATGCGGGAAAGCAATCCCGGCCGGTCGCCGGCAATGACCGACAGCACCCGGTAGAGGCCCTTGTCGTCGGGCAGAATATTGACTTCCGGGGAAATGGGAAAGTGCCGCAATTGCCGGCTCAGGCGCGGTTTCGCCGGAGGCGGAAGCGGCGTTTTCTGGAGCAGCCGTTCGGCGAGCTCGTACTCGATGTAGCTGATGAGGTCGCGGTACTGCGGCACGCGGTTGCTCGCGTCGTGCACCTGAAAACTGTCGAGTGCATAGCCGTGGCGCGTGGTGTAAATCTTCGCTTCGAAGATGTCGTAGCTGATGCTTTCAAAAAAACTGCAGATGCGCGCGAAGAGCAGCTTCTGGTCCGGCGTGTACACCATGACCTGCAAGCCTTCGCCGGCGGGTGAAAGCCGGGCCTTGACCACCGGCTTCGTTGTATTCGCACGGTAGTACAGCAACCTCGAGTGCCAGGCGATCTCCTGCGGGGTGTGGCGCAGGAAATAGGACATATCGAGCTTGGACCACAGCGGCTCATGCGCGGACTCGGGCACCGCGTAAAGCCGCAACTTCGCGAGCGCCTCGTCCTGGCGTGCCTGCAGACTGCTTTCCAGGCTTGCCGCATCGCTGGTGAGATGACGATGAGCGGCATGGAAGAGATCCTCCAGCAGCTTGCCCTTCCAGGCATTCCAGATCTTGGGGCTGGTGGCGCGGATATCGGCGACGGTCAGCAGGTAAAGCGCCGTGAGCCGCCGCTGATCGCGAACCTTTCCGGTGAATGCGCGGATGACATCTGGGTCGGACAGGTCCTGCTTTTGCGCCGTCATGGACATGACGAGATGATGTTCGACCAGCCACACGACGAGCTCGGTATCTTCGCGGGAAAGCCCGTGTGCCGTGCAAAAACGGCGGGCGTCCGACTTGCCGAGCTGGGAGTGGTCGCCTCCGCGCCCTTTCGCGATGTCGTGGAACAACGCCGCCAGGTACAGGACTTCCGGACGCGCGAAGTTGCTCATCAGGCGGCTGCACAACGGGAACTCATGCGCCAGCTCCGGAATGGAGAAGCGCCGCAGGTTACGTATCACGCGCAGGATATGCTCGTCCACCGTGTAGACGTGGTAGAGGTCATGCTGCATCTGGCCCACGATGCGGCCGAAAGCGGGGAGATACCGTCCCAGGATGCCGGACTGGTTCATCCGTCGCAGCGCGCGTTCGACGTGCGACGGGCTTCTCATGATGTCGATGAACAGCCTGCGATTGACCGGGTCGCGGCGAAACCC
>DATFGD010000172.1:0-6069 GCA_035249725.1 Burkholderiales bacterium | reverse complement strand
ACTCGGGTTGTATGGCGGCGCGGATGCCGGCATACCGAACGATACGGTGGAAAAAATGCGCGAGGCCTTGAAGAAGTCGGGCAAGAAATCCGAAATCGTGCTCTATCCGGATACACCGCACGCCTTTCATGCCGATTACCGGCCGAGCTACCGCAAGGAGCAGGCGCAGGACGGCTGGAAGCGCTGCACGGAGTGGTTCAAGAAGCACGGCGTCGCCTGATTCCTGTCTTTCCGGGCTGCGCGGCACGCGGTCCGCTTGCACATCGGCGCGGTCAAATGCAACCGCGCCGATTTGTTTTTTTGGCGGAAGTTGGTGCATCATGACGCCACACGAAGATCAATAGGAGGAAGCATGATGAAGCGCATTTTTATCGCGGCGGTAGCGGCGTTGGCCCTGGCAGCAAGCGCAAGCGCACAGCAGCAAGCGCGGCTCTCGATCTCGACGGGCGGCACGGGTGGCGTCTGGTACCCGATGGGCGGCGCCATGGCGAACGTGCTCTCGAAGCACATGCCCAACGCAGCGGTGACGGCGGAAGTCACCGGCGGAAGCGTGGACAACGTGAAGCTCCTCGCCAACCGCAAGACCGAGCTCGCCTTCTCGATGGTCGATGTGGCATGGGAAGGCATGAATGGCACCGGCAAATTCAAGGGCTCCAAAGTGCCGATGCGCACCCTCGCCGTCGTGCACCCGCTGGTGATGCATGTCGTGACGGTCGAGGGCCGCGGCATCGATAAGATGGCCGACTTCAAAGGTAAACGCGTCTCGACGGGTTCGCCCGGAAGCGGCACGGAGGTGATGGCGCTCCGCATACTCGAGGCGCACGGCATCAATCCGGACAAGGACATCACGCGCGAACGCTTGAGCGTGGCCGAGGCGGCCAATGCATTGAAGGATCGCAAGATCGACGCATTCATGCATGCCGCCGGCGTTCCGCTCCCCGCGGTGACCGACGTGGCGGCGACGCCAGGGCTGAAGATCAAGCTGATCGATCATGTCGGCGGCCTCGAAGCGATGAAGAAGAAGTATGGCCCCATCTATGCCGCCGGCAGGATCCCCGGCGGCGCCTATCCCGGACAAGACAAGGAGAACCGCACCATCAACGTATGGGGCGTCCTGTTCGTGCACGAAACGATGAGCGAGAAACTCGCTTACGACATACTGAAGACGCTGTTCGAGCGCCACCAGGACCTGGTGAACGCCCACCGTGAAGCGGCGAACATGACACTGGAGAATCAGACGATCGGCGCCACGGCCGTGCCGTGGCACGCGGGTGCGGTCAAGTACTTCGCCGAGCGTGGCGTCAAAGTGAAATGAGTTTCGTCATTCCGGCAAAAGCCGGAATCCAGTGAAGGCATGGCTGCACCGATTTTTTGCAAGGCATGGAGGACGCGATAGCACCCGCAGTCCGGCTGTCCGATATCGCGCCCTTCCGGGTGATGGAAATTCTCGCGCGGGCTCGCGAGCTGGAGCGCGGCGGCCGCTCCATCATCCACATGGAGATCGGGGAGCCGGACTTCCCGACGCCGCAGCCGATCTGCGAGGCCGGCGTGGCGGCGCTGGCAAAAGGCGAAGTGTTCTATACGCCGGCGCTCGGCCTGCCGGCGCTGCGCGAGGCGATCGCCGGTTTTTATCGCACTCGTTACGGTGTCGATGTCCCCGCTTCACGCATCATCGTAACCACCGGCTCGTCGGGTGCGCTGCTGCTTGCCGTGTCCGCACTCGTCGATCCCGGCGACCGCGTGCTGGTTTCCGATCCCGGTTACCCGTGCAACCGCCACTTCGTGCGCCTGGTGGAAGGCGAGCCCGTGTCCGTAGCCGTCGGTGCCGACAGCAATTATCAGCTTACGCCGGAGCTGATCGAGCAGCACTGGGACAGCCGAACGGTTGCCGCGCTGGTTGCATCCCCGTCCAACCCAACCGGCACGCTTATTCCGGTTGGGCACCTCAAAACCATGTCGGACATTACCCGCGCGCGCGGCGGCACGTTGGTCGTCGATGAGATCTATCACGGGCTCGTCTACGAGAGCGAGGTGACGACGGCGCTTGCGCTGAGCGAAGACGTCTTCGTGATCAATAGTTTTTCGAAGTATTTCAACATGACGGGTTGGCGGCTGGGCTGGATGGTCGTGCCCGAACGTTATGTGTCCGAACTGGACAAGCTGGCGCAAAACATCTTCCTTGCCGCACCGACGCCCGCGCAGCACGCGGCACTTGCGGCGTTTACGCCCGAGACGCTCGCCATACTGGAAGCGCGCCGCGCCGAATTCCAGGCGCGACGCGACTACCTCGTGCCGGCACTGCGCGCGTTAGGATTCGACATTCCGCAATCGCCCCAGGGCGCGTTCTACATCTATGCCGGCTGCAGCCGCCTCACGCGCGACAGTTTTGCGTTCGCCCGGGATCTCCTCGAGGAGGCGGGTGTTGCGATCACGCCGGGGATCGATTTCGGCTCGAATGCGCCGGAGCAGCACGTGCGTTTCGCTTACACCAATTCGTTGGAGCGGCTGGGAGAGGGCGTGCGCCGCATCGACGCGTTCCTGCATGTCCATAAGCGGGTTCCGGCATGACAACCAGGACACTGCCGATCGCAAATTGTTGCAGCCGAAGCCACGCCGCGCACACAACGCTCAAAAGTATCCCGAGCCTTTTGCATCCCGCATGGCGAGCGTGAAAAGCGCCCGCTCGGCGACGCCCACAAAGATGGAAGATCTTATTAGCAGACGCGGTCGCCCGCGTGCTTGTCCCATGCTTGGCTGGAATCATTTGGCGATCGGGTTTTTCTTCTTATGCGCAACTGGAGCGCTGCACGCACAAGTGCCGCCATCGGCTGCAGAGACAGCTCGTTATGCCGGTCTGCTGGCCGCTGCCGCAACCGGGGATGTTGCGCAGATCAAGGCGCTCATTGCCAAGGGTGAGAAACCTGACGTGAGGGACGCATATCGGCGGACGCCGTTGCACGTCGCAGCCTACGGCCGGCACCACGATGCGATACGCGCGCTGGTAGCCGGGGGAGCCGACCCGAATGCCCTGGAAAGCGATCGCTACGATATCGTCACGATTGCCGCGGTGGCCAATGACGTGCTGACGCTCAAGCTCGCCCTCGATCTCGGCGCCAGCGCAAAGAACATCACCAGTCGCTACGATGGCACCGCGTTGATCGCGGCTGCTCACTTGGGGCACGCGGAGGTCGTGCGCACGCTGATCCGCGCCGGCGCGCCCCTCGACCACGTGAATAATCTGGGCTGGACGGCACTCATCGAATCGATCGTGCTCGGCGACGGCGGGCCGCGCCACACCGATACGCTGCGCGCTTTGGTCGAAGCCGGGGCAAACGTCAACCTCGCGGATCGTAATGGCCAGACGCCGCTCGGACTCGCCCGCACCCGAGGCTACCGCGCCATGGTGCAACTGCTGGAGCAACGCGGCGCCCGGTAGCTATCCGGTTGCAGCGACGAGTACACTGGGCGCAACGCGGAGTCCTTTCCAGAGGAGGCGACACAATGGCGCAAGGCGAAGTTCGCAACTATGCCGTGCACGCGCGCTCGACCGATATGTTCGGCAGAGTGCTGTGCAACGTGCGCAATCATCACTTCATCGTCGATGGCCCGGTGCAGAACGGCGCACCCGGAGAGGAAGTGACGCCGGCGGAACTGTTTCTGACCGGCATCGCCGCGTGCGGCGTAGAGCTGCTCCAGTCGTTTGCGCGTGCGGATGGGATTTCGCTTCAGGGCGTCAACGTGGATATTACAGGCGTACTCGATCGCGGTAACCCCGTGCGACAGGACCTTTCAGTCCTCAACTCGGTGCATCTGCGATTCGCGCTGAAGGGCATCACCGAAACGCAGGGCGCGCTGCTCATCGACAAATTCAAGGGCAGGTGACCGCTCTACGGCAGCGTCGCAGTTGCGACGCCGGATGTGCGGGTGGACGTAACAATCAACGCCTGAAGAGACATGGTCAAACACGCGGGCGGCTGCCATTGCGGGCGCGTACGCTTCGAGATTACGGCGCCTGCGGCGATACGCGTCACCGAATGCAATTGCTCGATGTGCAGCAGGTCGGGCGACCTGCATCTCATCGCGGAATGCGCTTCGCCGCGGTGAGCGCGCGTATTCTGCTATTCTGACCGCGCAGTGGCCTTGCATAGAGGACGCCATGAAAACCGCTTTCGTGATATTCGACGGCATGACCATTATGGATTTCATCGGCATCTATGATCCGCTCAGGCGGCTCAAGACCATGAGCATCGTGCCGGACTTCCAGTGGAACGTCTGTGCGCTCGGAGCTGAAGTCGTGGACGAGAACGGCCTGCGCGTCAAGCCCGACTCGGTCGGACAGTCACTTGCCGGATACGACCTGCTGGTCGTTCCCGGCGGCATGGGAACCCGCAGATTGCAGCACGATGCGACGTTCATGGACTGGCTGAGAACTGCTGAGGGCGCAAATATCAAGGCATCGGTATGCACCGGCGCATTGCTGCTCGGGGCAGCAGGCTGGCTCAAGGGCAAGCGCGCGAATACGCATCCAAATGCGCGCGAGGAACTGAAGCCGTATTGCGCGCAGGTCGTCACCGATCGCGTGGTGGACGAAGGCAACATCCTGACGGCGGGCGGCGTGACTTCCGGCATCGACCTCGGTCTGCACCTCGTTGAGCGCTTTGCCGGCGCCGAGGCGCGCGCCCGGGTCGCGAAGCAGATGGACTATCCCTACCGCGCGGCGCACTAAGCCGCTGGAATTCTCCCGTCCCGATACCGACGTACTGCGGCAAGACCTAAGCGTTGCCTAGAGTGCGCGGAAGATGAGCGATGCGCCGCTCGCGACCAGCAGTCCGCCGATTATTCTCACCATCGTCTCGCGCGAGAGATTGAGGTGCAGCCGGTTGCCGAAGTACAGACCGAGAAACATCATCGGCGCCAGCGCAGCCGCCGTAAGCAGGATTTCTCCGGTGAAAAGCCCGGCCACTGCGAAGAGCATGGTGCGTCCCACGGTGGTGAAGCTGAAGATCACCGGCATGGTCGCGCGAATGTGATCGGGTGTAGCGCCGCGACCCGTGAGATACATGATATAGAGCGGCGCACCGACACCGAAGACCGCCGAGGTCGTGCCGCCGAAAAGGCCGATCGGCGCGACGGTCCAGCGCGCGAGCCGGAACGATAACCCGCGGCGAAACGCATAGTAGACGCCGTACACGAACACGAAAATGCCCAGTGCGAGTAGCAGAATCTCCGCTGATAGCCGAACCAACAGGAATGCTCCGGCGACCATGCCGGCCAGCATGAAAGGCAGGAGGGCAACGAATTCTTCTTTGTACACGCCTCCGCGCAATTTGGTCGCCTGGCGCAGCGACGCCACGACATCGAGCAGCACGATCATCGGGATCACGAACTTGATCGGGTAGAGGTGCGCCAGCAGCGGGATGGTGATCAAGCCGAGCCCGAAACCCGTTATGCCGAATACGATGTTCGCTGCCAACACGATGAGCGGCGCGAAGATGAGCACTTCGAGGCTGGGCATCAGCGCGCCGTCACTTTAGCGTCGTAATGCAATGACCGCTCGCCCTTCGACGGGCTCAGGGCGAACGGTCGTTTGCGGAGCCGTTCGTGGTGCGCTTGTCGAACCATGAACGGCCTGATTACTCAGTTGCGGGCTGGTGGACGGGCGGCGAAGGCAGAACCCCGGATGCACATGCGTCCGCGCGCGTCCTGCCACAACTTTTCCTCGGTGTGGAGCTTGCCCAGCGCGCGCGTCACCGCCTGGAAGTCGAATTCCGCAAACTGCGCCGCGATCGCGGAGTAGTAGAGCGGCGTTTTTTCGATAAGTGCGTGGATTTTCTGCGCGAGCTGCGACACCTGTTCGGCGGAAACGCTCTTCATGACGGGCGCGGTGTCGTCTTTCGCCGCAACATAGTCTTCGAGCTTCACCGTGTCGGCGTGCGCATACGAGATGCGCTCATAGCGCTCATGCGGGATGCCTTCGCCGATGGTCGCGTCGATGCCCACCTTCGCCCCGGTCGGCACCGTTCCCGGCGGCACGACGGGGAGGCTCGGATCGAGCGGCTTCGCGCGCGC
>DATFGD010000171.1:0-3376 GCA_035249725.1 Burkholderiales bacterium | reverse complement strand
GCGACGGAATGACTGGGCCAGCATGAATACTACACGCTGCACACACGCCGCAACCACCCCCGCACCGCCCGGAAGCGTTGAATGGCATCGGGTCATATGGCAAGCGCACGACACGCGCGTCCGCGCACCAGACGGAAGAGTAAAAGGGCCTGCAAGGGATGTGCGGCGCGAGGAAGCGCGAGTGCCGGCCTGCTATGTCAATCTAGTGGCCACGGGCAGCCGACGCGGCCTGCTGCACCTTCCCCGATAAGATGGCATGGAACTGAAGCGCAGGCCGTTGTGCCGCGTGCGGCCCGCCAGAAGGCACAGCAGCGCCACCGCGGCGCGGCGCGCATCGACGAGAAGGCCGAAACGAGGCCTCTGCGAGAATAGAAAATACGGTTCGCATTCGGTTGTCCGGGCGCGACGCAGAACAAGTCCCCGCGCCACCGGCGCCCGATTGCCGCTCGTTGGGGCGCCGCCGTTGAAACCGCCGTTACTTGGAAACACGAGGCGTTGACACTCTTGTGCTTTATCGCCGCCGTCGCGGCTACAGCTTCCCAGGTGCAACCTGTTTCAGCAGCTCGGATCGCGTCTCGCGCCTCAGTGGGGCTACTTTGAGTTTGGTCTCCGCAGCGACCGCGAGCGCTTCATGGTCGAGCACCCGCTGTTCGCGGCGCACGCGCGCAAAGGTCTTTTTCAGATCTGTCTGTGCGCTCGGCGTATAGCGAAATGAACGGTCAAGAATCGATTTCATATGGCCTCCTCACCTCCGGCTATATTGAGTATCGGAACGCCAATCCGGCTCCGGGCGCCCGCCCGGCCGCTGCACGTCGCGGCAGCGACCAAGCCTGCGTGATCCAGCTCGTATGAACACAACGCGTGCACTATACCGTGGGCATAAGGCACGCACTTATCGCGAAATATGGATTTTTTTGTAGTGATCGTCAGCGATCTTGTGTCGCGATCCTGCGACATCCTCATGATTGACGCCTCAAATGCGCCAGACTTTGACGGTCGTCACGTCGTCCTCGCATTCGCTGCTTTCCCACACCACGAGAGCCGCGATATCGGCTTTCGTCTTACCGAGCAGTGAAGCGTTTTTCTTGTACCATACGCTGGCAAACGCGGTTTCGAATGGCTGCAGATCGATCAGGCGCAGGCCATCCGCGCGCAGTTTAAGAATGGTTTTTACGAAGTGCGTGTTGCCTTCGTAGTTCCTTTCGGCTACCGGTGACCGCGACATGATTTCGTGCAGGATGCGCGACTTCTGGGCCGCCGGAAAAGCTTTCATGTAGCTCATGTCCTGGTTGCTGATGATAGACATCGTCTTTGCTCGGTGGTGTTCGAAATGGTGTTCTTGACGGGCACATCGCCGCGGAAGGTGTCATTTCAACGCAGACAACGCGAAAACGGTCGTCATCACTGCCAACGGACAATAGTTCGGTCGGCTCACACGCAGGCCGCCATGACAGCGGGATCGCACAGCACCCGCTTCTGAAGAAAGCCGGCGAGTCGCTACCTGGCGGTATGCTTCGGGCGGGGCAGCAGCATTGAGACGCGGGCCAGCAGATCGACCCGGGTGACGGGCTTGGTGACGAAGTCATCCGCACCGGCTTCCATGCCGCGAAAGCGGTCTTCGTTCTTCTCCAGAGCCGTCAACAGCACTACGGGAATGGCGCCAGTCGATCGGCTCGCCTTGATATGGCGGCATACGTCGAGTCCGCTCAGGCCCGGCATGACGACATCGAGCAGAATAAGCGCAGGCAGCGGCCGAATCTCCAGCGCCGCAAGCGCTTCTTCTCCGCTTGCGGCCCGAGCGACGGTATAGCCTTCCTTCTCCAGATAATGCGCGATCAGGATGCGATTCATTTCGTCATCATCGACCAACAGGACATGATTGCGACGGACGGTCACACTACTGTCACGGGCAGCGCCGCTCTCCGACGTTACAACGTCGTCGTCGATGCTCGCGCTTTCAACCTTGACCCGGGAGACGAACTCGGCCATGCGATGCTTGAGCCGCATGATGCCTGCGCCATCACGCGCCACGACCGCCCTCTGCAGTTCGGCGCCAATGCGTGTCAATTCACCAAAGCCGAACATCTGCCCCGAGCCGTGGAGATTGTGTCCGATTCTCTGGATCGTCTCGAAATCCCGCTGCTGCAGCGCTGTCCCGATGACGTCCGGTTCTTTCGCTCGTTTGCTGAGGTAAGCGCGTGCGAGGTTCACGAGGTCGGCGTCAAGCCGCACGACGGTCGTTTCACCCGAGTGGCTTGACATGGGCTGCGCTCCGCACGTGATGGGTTCGCCGCGTCCCGGGCTGCCACGATCGCAGACCGGCCAGCTTTTGGTTGAGCAACCGGACCTCGGTTTCAAGGACCAAGAAGCATGCCTGCGCGCCGGCAGGATCGTTCCGGACATCGAGTTCCTGCAGTTTCAACGTCGCCGCAAGCGCGGCGTCGGCCGACAGATTGCGAAACATGCCGCACAGTGTGTGCAGCAGGTCTGCGAGGCCTTGCGAGTCGGCATGCGCGAGTGCGTGCCGGGACTGCGACATGATTCGTTCGCAGTCCCGGAAGAAAACGGTCGTCATCGCTTCCAGCAGTTCCCTGTCACCACCCAGTCGTTCGAGCAGCGCGAGCTGATCGAGCACCGCGTGCGGTCCATAGGCGGGGCGCAGTGTCGCGGGCGTCGCGCTGCTCAGCCGAGCGATCGACGCGATGAGCGCCGCGGGCTGAATCGGCTTGATCAGGCATTCGTCCATCCCGGCCTGCATGCAGGCTTCCCGGTCTCCCACCATGGCGTTGGCGGTAAGCGCAATGATCGGTATGTGGCGGCCGCTGTGTCTCTCGCGCTCGCGGATCGCCATCGTCGTCTGCAGCCCGTCCATGCGCGGCATGCGTACGTCCATGAGTATGAGATCAAAACGGCGCTTTTCATGGAACTCGAGCGCCGCCACGCCATTATCCGCCGTGACCACTTCGTGTCCCCCCTTGCGCAGCACGTAGTACGCAAGCTTCTGGCTCAAAGGATTGTCCTCGACCAGCAGTATCGCGAGCTTGCCGGCGAGATTCACAGGCGCAGGTGCGGCGGCTACGGCCGTGTTCGGGGAGCCCATGCCACACGCCGCTGTGACGGCTTGCAGCATGTCCTCGCGCTTCACGGGCTTGATCAGCGTAGTCAAGCCGACCTCATTGCGGCGAGCGCAAAAACCGAGCATCACTACGGAAGGAGAACCGTAGGTGCGGCCGCGGGCAATGCGCCGTGCGAGCGCATAACTGTCTGTGTCGGGCAAGGTATCGTCCAGAAGCACAGCTCGAAACGGGCGACCCGCGCGTTGGGAGCTGCGCAGCTGCCCCACTGCGGCCTCGTCGCCATCCGACTCGTGCACTTC
>DATFGD010000170.1:0-2450 GCA_035249725.1 Burkholderiales bacterium | reverse complement strand
GCCGTCAGCGCTCCGGAGAGAGCACGGTGGAAGGGTCCTCGATAACAACTAACGCGCTTTCTCCAACTCGGCCAAACGAGTCTTCGCCTGATTCGCGTAAGGCGAGTCGGGATATTCTTCTACGATCTGCCGATAAAGTTTAGTAGCGTGCGGCTTGTTGAACTGCTTCTCTTCGAGCTGCGCGGTATCGTATAAATCTTTCGCTCTATCGCCGCAGCCCACGAGTAGCAGCAGCAGGCAGCCGGCTAGAAATCTTCGCATGAAAATTCTCCTGAGACGCAAAGTACAATTCATTTCTCATTTCGCCGAAACTTGGCGTCTCTGCGAGAGACAGACCCGATTGGCTTTCCCGGTTTGCGTCACACCCTGAACGTCCGCTGCGTGCTCTGTGGGAACAGGGTTTCGAGCGCAATGGGCTCCGGAATCAGTCCTTGCTCGTGCATGTAGCGCACGAACGTCTCGAGCGTGCGCCGATTGCTCTCGAGCCCGTAGGGCCAGAAGTCCTCGCCCATCAGGTCCATGGTCTGGTAGGCGTGCTCGACCAGGAATGGTAGGCTGAGCGGCAGCGCGCTTGTCTGGGTCAGGTCGGCCATCGCCAGATCCTTGGATTCCGAGAACGCCTTGAACAAGGTAAACGCCACCCAGGGGTTGGCATCGAGGATCTCTTTCTTGACCACCAGAGTGTGCATGATGGGAAAAATGCCGGTGCGGCGAAAATAGTTGCGTTCGACTTCGAACGGGTGCTCGAAGAGCCGCCGTACCGCTCTACCACCCCGTCGAAAGGTCGAGGGCGTCCTGGCCGTGACCAGCGCGTCGATCTCGCCACTCTCCAGCATTTGCGCCAGCGAGCGGTCCGGGGGCGCGAAGCCCACGGTGACTCCCGCCGGCTCGGCGGGCTCGAATGGAAGGCGCCCGGGCTCTTCGAGCCCGCCTTGCACCCATTCAACGTCGGCCGCGCGCACGCCGTAGTCGTCTGCCAGGATGCCGCGCGCCCACACCGCGGCCGTCATTTGGTACTCGGGTACGCCGATCCTCTTGCCACGGAGGTCCTCCGGGCTGCGGACGCCCGAGCTTTCGTGGACGAAGATGCACGACTGACGGAAAAAGCGCGATGGAAAAACCGGGATCGCGACAAGGTCATCGGCGCCCCGGCCGCGGCGTACAACGTACCCGCCCAGCGAGAACTCCGAGGCGTCGAACTCGCGGTGCTGAGCCATGCGCCAGAAAATTTCTTCCACGCGCAGCATGATGTAGGTCAAGTCGATGCCCTCTGCCCGGACCCGACCGTCGCGGAGCGCCTCTGTCCGATCATAGTGGCCCGCGGCCAGCGTCAAGCGTAGCATGCCCACCTCCGAGTGCGGATAATTCTGCTCTGATTGTTTCGTGAGACAAGCACGCCAGCTCCCCGGCTCATGTCCTGCCGGGTGTCAGACGACTTGCCTAACGCTACTAGCGTTTGATGGGAAAGATGATGCCGCGCCATCCGGGAGTTCATGCCGAAGGACCACGTGATGGCCCGTGAAAAGACGGAGTCGGTCAAACTGCCGCTTAACCAACTGTCCGTGAAATCGGGCTAGCTCGATTCGACCCCGTTTCCGCCGAGCGAGATTACGCGGCGACTGTTTCGCGCTGCGCGACCTTGGTGAGCCGCGATAGCATCGCTGCGGCATTGTCGTGCAAGATCTTCGCGCGCGCATCGTCGCCGATCCGCGCTTCCGCAAGCGCCTTGCTGGTCCACTCGCAGCCGAATTCGGTTCCGTCGGTGCCGCACACGATGCGCTCGGCGCCGTACAAGCGCACCGCGGACTCGATCGCGCCCGGGCCGAACGAGTTGCAATCCACGAAGACCTTGGCGCGGCGGAAGCGCGACGACGGCAGTTCCTCGCTCGCTGTATCCAGCAGGCTGCGGTGATCCATGCGCTCGATCTCGTACGGAATATTGCCGCCGAGATTGTGAACCAGCACCATCGCATCCGGGTACGGCGCGAGATAGTCGGTGAGGCACAACGTTACCATCACCGAGGACAGGCTTGCCTGCATGTCGAGCGTGCCGTTGCGGCGCCGCGCGTTATCGGTGTCTCCCGCGACCTTGGGAAAGGAGTCGCCGGGCATCGGGCCGTGATGGATGAAGAGGAAGGCGTGGCGGCGGTGCGCGACTTCGAGCAGCGGGCGCATCTTTTCGGCGTGCTTCGCGGTGAGAAAACCGTTCGCCGGAATCTGCGCGCCGACGATGCCGGGAAGGCCGAGCGCGCGCTCGAGCTCCTGCGCGGCGACGGCGATGTCGACGAGCGGGAGCGCTGCGTGCGCGACGAAGCGGCCTTCGTGTTTGCGGCAGATCGCCGAAAGGTTGTCGTTGATCGTGCGGCAGAGCGGCAGCGACACTTCGACCGGCTGCGCCTCGACCCAGCAGAAGGTGCCCAGCAGCGAGAGCACGCTCGTGCTCACGTTCT
>DATFGD010000169.1:0-3606 GCA_035249725.1 Burkholderiales bacterium | reverse complement strand
GCAGAAGGTTGGCGTGGCGGTCGCCGACCTGATGACGGGCATGTATTCAACGGTGGCGGTCCTATCGGCCTTGTACGAGCGGCAGTCGAGCGGCAAGGGCCAGCACATCGACATGGCGCTCCTCGACACGCAGGTGGCATGGCTCGCCAATCAGAACACGAACTACCTCGTGGGCGGCCAGGTGCCCATGCGCGTCGGCAACGCCCATCCCAACATCGTGCCCTACCAGACCTTCCCGACCGCCGATGGGAACGTGATCGTTGCGATCGGCAACGACGCGCAGTTTTCACGCTTCTGCGAGGCGGCGGACATACCGGAGCTTCCGCTCGATGCACGCTTTCGAAACAATGCGACGCGGGTCGCAAACCGCGACGCGTGCGTATCCGCCATCGCCGCGGCCACCCGCAAGAAAACAACGTCGGAGTGGATCGAGCGGCTGGAGCCCCTCGGCATACCGTGCGGCCCGATCCATAGCCTCGACCAGGTCTTCGCGCACCCGCAGGTCGAGCACCGCCGACTCAAAGTCGACGTGCCCCATCCGCTGGCCGGCACCGTCCCGCTGGTGGCGAATCCCATTAAATTCTCGCGCACGCCGCAGCGCTACGACACGCCACCGCCCCTCCTCGGTCAGCACACCGACGAAGTGCTGCGGGAATTGCTCGGCCGAAGCGAAGCGGCAATCGCAACGCTGCGCGCGAGCGGCGTCATCTGATCCGGTCGGACCAGGTAAGAATTACACGCCCGCAGCACGCTCTACCGAAGCATCGTCTATCTTGTCTCCGGACGTCTTTTGTTAGCGCTTTGTTTCCCCGAAGAATTGCTCTGGCATACGCGATCTGGCATGAGAGGTGCAGACACAATGCCAGCCTTAAACTCAAGGAGCGATCATGCTGTACTGGGCAGCTGTCTTCTTCGTTATCGCGTTGGTGGCGGCGTTGTTTGGTTTCGGCGGGATTGCCGCCGGCGCCGCGGAAATCGCGAAGATCCTGTTCTTCATCTTCCTGGTGGTTTTCGCGGTTACGCTGGTCCTGGGCCTGATCGGCAGACGGTAGCGGTTGCGATGCGGGTCGCATCGTGCCGCATCAACCCGGCCGCCCATCCAGCCGTGGGCGCGTAAGCACCGGGTAGTAGACAACGGTGAACACGCCGAATGCCGCGGACCACAGCGCGGCAGAGATCAGGATGCCGGCAGCATAGAACTGCGGTGCGATGAGCGGCACCAGCACCCGAATCAGTGCCGCAGCGTGCACGAGCACGTAGGCGGTCACCTCCGCTCGCCCGACCGTGAGCGGACGAGCGGTGTGACCGCGTGCCGTTCGGGTCATCATCCCCAGCGTCAAGCCGCCGATCGCACCTACCGTGAGCGCATGCGTGGCGGCCACGGGCGACACCCAGCCCAACTCCGCGAGTCCCCGCAGCACGAGATGCACCACGATCCACGCATAGGAGAGATGCAGGATCCACACGATGGGGTGCCGGCGCGTCCGTAACGGCGCCCACAGAGCGAGCCGGGCGCCATGGGCCAGGGCCGCAACCAGCGCGACGACCCCAACGATCGCCTTGAGCTGCAACGCATCGGCTGCGAGCAGCATCAATACTGAACCCAGCGCGACCACTTCCAGCCAATGCACCCGCCGCGCACCGGCGCCCGGTACGCCGTTGTTGGTGAACATCGGCACAACCCGGCCCGCGACCACTGCCATGACGAACATGACCACGTCGAGACCGACGGTCAATGCGTAACGCGGCCACGCGTGAAAAGAGGCGCTCGCGAAACCGAACACGAGGACCAGCACAACGAAGAACAGATTACGGCGGTTCCCGCTGGCGACGAGCGGCCGCCCGATACCCCACGCCACGGCGAGCGCAAACGCCGCATCGGCCACCGCGGCCGCGCGCAGGGAGACCGGCGCGAGGATACGCGCCATGAGCCACAGCGCAGCGATAGCCGCAAGATGGGCGCCGGACGGCGTAGGCAGTGCGGTCCAGTTTCGTACGGCCGTGAACAAGAACCCGGTGATGACCGCGAACGTATAACCGAACAGCATTTCGTGCGCATGCCAGAGAAAGCCCGGGCCGGGCAACCAGCCTGCGTACTCCAACCCCCAGAACGCAACGCTCAGCGCGGCATACGCGCCGGCGAGGAGATAGAACGGGCGGAATCCAAGCTCAAAAAGCGTAAACCCGTGGGGAGCCGGCGCAGTCGATCCGCCGGGAGCAATAACAGCCATGCCGCAATTGTGCGGCGGAACGCCGTGCGGCTCAACCGGCGTGTGCAACGCAATGGACCCCTCACGGTCTCAGAAGAGTACCTTTCCGCTCCCGACACCTGACATGCGCATGTACGAGGGTATCCAATCGGCATTGAGCCCTCAAGGTCCCCATGCAGCCGTGATTGCCGAGATTTCGTGGGTGCTGATCGCGGGCGCGACGCTCATCTTTGGTGTCGTCATCGCGATTGCGGCCTACGCCATCTTTGCGCGCCGCGAGCGTGCGATGCGATTGCGGGAAGCGCCGCTCATCGTTGGCGGCGGCATAGTGTTTCCGGTGGTCGTGCTGTCCGCGCTTCTGATCTACACCGTCGTGCGCGCGGGTTCGCTGGAGCCCGCAGCCGGTGAAACGCCGATTCGAATCGAAGTCACCGGCGAGCAATGGTGGTGGCGCGTGCGCTATCTCGACGAACGCGGCCAGCTCGACTTCGAAACCGCGAACGAGATTCACATCCCGGCCGGGCGCGCAGTTGAAATCACGCTCAAGTCGGCCGACGTCATACACAGCTTCTGGGTGCCCGCCCTTGCCGGAAAGCTCGACATGATTCCCGGTCGGACCAATCGCCTGCGGATAAGGGCCGATCGCACAGGCGAGTATCGCGGTCAGTGCGCAGAATACTGCGGCGGTCCTCATGCGTTCATGGCGTTCTTCGTCGTGGCCGAAACGCCGGAACGCCATGCGGAGTGGGCCGCGAACGAGCGCGCTGCGGCCGCCCCGCGCAGCGATCACGCGTTGCGAGGCGAAAAGCTTTTTGTTTCGCACTGTGCGGCGTGCCATACGATACGCGGCACGCAGGCGCAGGGCGTGCGCGGCCCGGACCTCACCCATGTCGGAAGCCGGCTCACGATTGCGGCCGGCCTGCTGCCCAACAACGCCGGCACGCTGGCGGGCTGGATCGCTTCCAGCCAGCATCTCAAGCCGGGGAATCTCATGCCCTCTTTCCAGCAGTTCAAGGGTGAAGAGCTGCGCGTGCTGGCCGGTTACCTCGAAAGCTTGCAATAGGATGGATCGGCCGGCAGAACTCCCCAATTGGCTGCCGCGTCCGCCAGGCGAATTGGAGCGCCTGAAGGCCGTGTGGCAGCCGCCACGCGGCCTGCGCTTCATCACCGTCATCAACAACAACTACGTCGGCGTCTTCTACGTCGGGGCGGCATTCCTCTTTTTCATCCTCGCCGGCATTCTCGCGCTGCTCATGCGCACCCAGCTCGCCGTTCCGAACAATGATTTCATCGGGCCCGAGCTGTACAACCAGCTCTTCACGATGCACGGAACGATGATGATGTTTCTCTTCGCCGTGCCCGCGGTCGAGGCGATGGGCATCCTGCTCCTGCCCAA
>DATFGD010000168.1:0-12937 GCA_035249725.1 Burkholderiales bacterium | reverse complement strand
GTGCCGGTGAAACCGCTGACCCGCTTCGTCCAGGAGTGGTCGTCCATCCTGCAAGCGGAGCAGACCGAAAACGATGCGACGACAATAGCGGTAATCGGCGCGGGCGCGGGAGGCGTCGAGCTGATCCTGGCGATCGAGCACCGTTTGTCGCGCGAGCGCAAAGCTGCGGCCCTACACCTTCTGACTGATGCAGCAGCCATATTGCCCGATCATGGGGCCGCGGTACGACAGAAACTCGAACGCATACTCGGGGCACGCGGGATTCACGTCCATGTGCGAAGCCGGGTCACAGCGCTCGGCGAAAGCGTCTTGCACCGGGAGCATGGCCCACCGCTTACAACCCGCCATGCGGTGCTCGCGACGAGCGCCAGTGCGCCGCAGTGGCTCGCCCGGTCAGGGCTGCAGATCGATGCGCGCGGTTTCGTTCGGGTGAATGCCGCGCTGCAGTCACTGTCCCATCCAACGGTCTTTGCAGCGGGCGACGTTGCCAGCATAAAGGGCCATCCACTGCCCAAGTCCGGCGTGTACGCCGTGCGCCAGGGGCCGCCCCTTGCGGAGAATCTGCGGCGCGCGCTCACCGCGCAGCCGCTTATCGCTTACTCGCCCCAGTCGAGCACGCTTGCGCTCATCAGCACCGGCAATCGCTACGCCGTCGCGTCGTGGCGCGCGTTTGCGGTCGAAGGACGATGGGTCTGGCGCTGGAAGGATCGCATCGACCGGCGCTTCATTGCGCGGTACCGGGCGAAGAACTTATGACAGTCCGGTGTCCGCGTTTTCCGGCTCACGAAATGGTAACGCGCGCGAACTTGCGCTTGCCGACCTGCAAGACCGCGATCCTGCCTTTGGGAAGCTTGAGCGCCTTGTCGGTCACCTTTTCGCCATCAAGCTTGACCCCCCCTTGATCGAGCAAGCGCAGCGCCTCCGACGTACTGGTAGTGAGCTTCGCGTGCTTCAAGACCTGGGCAATCGGCACGCCGCTTTCCTGGCCGGGGATCCGAACCTCTGGAATGTTGTCCGGCACCTCTCCGTGCCGGAAACGCGCCTCGAAATCGATGATCGCCGCGTCGGCCGCCGACTCGCCATGGAAACGCGCCACCATCTCCCGGGCGAACGCGGCCTTGATATCGCGCGGATTGCGCCCGCGCGCGACTTCCGCCTTCCAGGTGCGCAGCGTTGCCAGCGACTCGAACGACAACAGTTCAAGGTAGCGCCACATCAGTTCGTCCGAGATCGACATGAGTTTGCCGAAAATATCCGCGGGCGCCTCGTTGATGCCTACGTAGTTGCCGAGGGACTTGGACATCTTGTTGGCGCCGTCCAGTCCCTCCAGCAGCGGCATGGTCAGTATCACCTGCGGCGCCTGTCCATAATGCTTCTGCAATTCGCGGCCCATCAGCAGATTGAATTTCTGATCGGTGCCGCCCAGTTCGATGTCCGATTTGAGCGCCACGGAATCGTAGCCCTGCACCAGCGGATACAGGAATTCGTGGATCGCGATCGGCTGGTTCGCGCGGTAGCGCTTGCTGAAATCGTCGCGCTCGAGCATGCGCGCCACCGTGTGTGTCGCGGCCAATCGGATCAGATCTGCGGCCGAAAACCGATCCATCCAGGTGGAATTGAACACGATCTCGGTGCGGCTGCGATCGAGGATCTTGAATACCTGATCGGTGTAGGTGCGGGCGTTTTGGGCGACTTTTTCGCGTGTAAGCGGCGGGCGCGTCGTGTTCTTGCCCGAGGGATCGCCGATCATGCCGGTGAAATCACCGATGAGGAACAGGACGTGATGCCCGAGTTCCTGTAATTGGCGCAGTTTGTTGATGAGCACCGTGTGCCCGAGATGCAGATCGGGTGCGGTCGGGTCGAAACCCGCCTTGACCCGCAGCGCCCGTCCGGCCCCGAGCTTTTCCCGCAGCTCGCCCTCGATCAGCAGCTCGTCACAGCCGCGGCGGATGATCTCGAGTTGAGCTTCTACGGAGGGCATATGTCCTTGACAAGTCCGGGAGGCGGAACCCCGCGGCGACCATCTTGTCTGATTCTCAGATTCTGCTAAGCTTGCCACTTCAAAAAACCAAGGAAATCAGGGAGCAAGCTCCGCGCCATTTTAGCGCAAAACTTGCAGCGGCTGGTCCATGACACAGAATAACAAATTGCGCCGGCTGGTCCTGGCGGCCACACTGCCCTTTGTCGGCGTCGTCGCGGCGTTCGGCGTTGCGCCCCATACCACCACTGATACGCTCGTCGTCGAAAAGGTCGTGGAGCACGTGCCGCTGCCGCAAGTGGAAGCGGGCGCGATCCAAGACGACGCATACTGGCACGAAGGCCGCATACAGCGCGGCGATACCGTTGCGAGCGTGCTGTCCCGTCTGCACGTCGACGATGCGGAGGCGATGCGCGCGCTGCGTGCCAACCGGGATGCGCGGGCGCTGTATCAACTCGTTCCGGGCAAGAGCATACGGGCCAAAGTGACGGGCGATGGAAAGCTCCTTGCACTGCGCTATCTGGCGGGAACAGACATCTATTCCGTGGAACGCGAAGCCGACGCATTCGCCGTGCGCCGGCAGCCTGCGCAGCTCGAAGTGCGAACCATGATGGCTTCCGGTGAAATCTCGAGCTCGCTCTTCGCCGCCGCCGATGCGGCCAATCTGTCCGACGCCGTAGCGATCCAGCTCGCCGATATCTTCTCAACCGATATCGACTTCCACCGCGATCTGCGCCGGGGCGACCGTTTTTCGGTCGTCTACGAAGCGTTCTATCACCAGGGCGACCTGGTGAGAACGGGGCGCGTGGTGGCAGCGGAATTCGTGAATGACGGCAAGGCGTACCAGGCGATCTACTTCCAGAATGACGAAGGCAAAGGCGGTTATTACACGCTGAACGGCAAGAACATCCGCAAGGCTTTTTTGCGGACCCCGCTCGAGTTCTCGCGCATTTCGTCCGGCTTCAGCAACGCGCGTTATCATCCCGTGCTGAAGCAGTGGCGGGCGCATAAAGGCATCGATTACGCCGCGCCCGTCGGTACCCGGGTGAAAGCAACGGCAGACGGGGTCGTCGAATTCGCCGGGCGTCACACGGGCGGATACGGAAACCTCGTCGTCCTACGCCATCAGTCGAAGTACACGACCTGGTATGGTCATCTCTCGCGCATCGCGCAAGGCGTGCGCAAAGGCGGCCGCGTGTCGCAGGGCGAAGTGATCGGCTACGTCGGTGCCACCGGGCTTGCAACCGGACCTCATCTGCACTATGAGTTCCGCATCAACGATGTCCACCAGAATCCGCTGCGCGTCGTCATGCCGTCGGCGCCGCCCATAACGGCCGAGGTCAAACCGCTCTTTGAAGCCGCCGTCCAGCCGCTCGCACTGCGGCTCGAGGTGCTCCGTGGCACCCGTCTTGCACGTCTTGACTGATCAAGTCGTGCGTGCAATTAAAAAAGGCGGCCTGGGCCGCCTTTTTTAATTTCCGCGCCTTATCTTACGCGGAGAAAGATGATCCGCAGCCGCAAGTAGAACTCGCGTTCGGATTTTTGATTACGAACTGCGCACCTTCGATGCTTTCCTGGTAGTCGATCTCGGCGCCGGCGAGATACTGCAGGCTCATCGGGTCGATCAGCAGCGTGACCCCCCCCTTCTCCATCGCCGTGTCGTCGTCGCTTACGCTCTCCTCGAAGGTGAAGCCATATTGGAATCCCGAGCAGCCTCCGCCCGTGACGAAGACCCGGAGTTTGAGCTCCGGGTTGCCTTCTTCATCGATCAACTGCTTCACCTTGCCGGCCGCGCTGTCCGTGAATACCAACGGGTCCGGCAGTTTTTCCGTTACCGCATTCATCTGCAAACTCCAGGGTATTGCGTCAAAGCCTGATTATCCGGCGCGGGGGCTATGCGGTCAATCCGCGCTCGCCGGCTTCAGCTGAACGACTTTGTCGGATTTTCCCATCGATTCATGCACCAGCCTGCCCTGCACCACCGCGCCAAGCTGCATTTCGAGCGCCTTGTAGTGCACATCTCCTGTGACATTGGCCTTTGCCTGCAGTTCAAGGTACTCGACCGCGTATACGGGGCCCGCGACCGTGCCGTTGATCACGGCGTGCGATACGTGGATTTCCCCGTTGACTTCAGCCTGTTCCGACAACACCAGCGTCCCCGGTTGTTCAATCGCTGCCGTCACGTTGCCTTTTACCTTGCCATCGATACGCAATCCCCCTGTGAAGGTGATGTTGCCTTCGATGACCGTGCCGGCGCCGATCAGGCAGTCGATACGGTTCTGCGGCTTGCTGCGCTTGTTTCCGAACATGGTGTTTCCCCTTTTCAGGTCGCGTTGACGGTATGCACGAGTTTGGGCACCCTGCTGCCCTGCTGATAAACCCGTAGTTGGACGTTCTTGAGCACGGCATCGGCATTCAACCGGAACGAGCCCTCGATGCGCTGAAAAAATTTGAACTTGAGCTGGTAATCCCGCACTTCGCGTTCGCTTTCCGGCGGCAACGTCAGCGCGCGCGTAGTGCCGTTTTCTACAAAGTGAACCAAGAACTGCAGGCGGCCTTCGAAGTCCTCATTACGCTGGCCCGTCTGTACCAGGAACAGCCGATAGCGGTATTCGCCAGGCAGCCCGTCCTGTTGCACCCGGAAGCGATCGACCACGATGCCGCGCGTGCCGCCGCCCGCCGGCATCAGCGTGTGGAAAAAGGCGAGGTCTTCCTTGAGCGTGGCGTTCTGCACACCGAGCGCCTTGACCTGGCGCGCAAGATCCTCATGGGTCGCGTTATCCATCGCAAGTTGGCGTTCAGCACGCGCCAGCCGCGCGCGCAGCTCACCAATCTCGTGCGCCTGTCGCGCGATCGTCTGCCTGAGCTGAGACGGCGTCTCACTACCCGCTTCTCGTGAGCCGGGGAAAGCAATACCGAAGTCATAGGTCGCCCAACCGGCGCCCGCGGCGAGCGTGCCGATAGACGCGATGCCGAGCCAGCGCCAATACCAGGGGACGTGCGCGCGTATCGCAACGCGCGGCGCCGCGATTCCGAATCGTTGCTTCATCGTCCGCAGCCAGGCCATCGCGCGCGCTCGATCTCAGGGAAGCAAGGCAATCTGCTCGAGGCCGGTGGTCTCCGGAAGCCCGAACATGATGTTCATGTTCTGCACGGCCTGTCCCGCCGCGCCCTTGACCAGATTGTCGATGACACAAAGCACCACCCCGATGTCCGCACCGGGCGGCTGATGGACGGCGATACGGCAGGTGTTGGCGCCACGAACCGAACGGGTATCCGGATGCGCGCCGGAGGGCATTACGTCGACGAACGGTTCCTTCGCGTAGCGCGACTCGTACAGTGTCTGCAGATCTGCGGGGGTGGTGAGCCGCGCATAGAGGGTCGCGTGTATGCCGCGGATCATCGGTATCAGATGCGGCACAAACACGAGCCCGACAGGTTTCCCAGCCGCCAGAGTCAGACCCTGCACAATTTCGGGATGATGACGGTGGCCGTCGACGCCATACGCCCTGAAATTGTCGGACGCCTCGGCAAGCAGCGTATGCACCTCCGCCCTGCGGCCCGCACCGGATACGCCGGACTTCGCGTCGGCGATGAGGTGATCGGTATCCACGACGCCCGCTTCCAGGAGCGGCAGAAATCCGAGCTGGACGGACGTCGGATAGCAGCCCGGATTCGCAACCAGCCGCGCCTCACGTATGCGTTCGCGATGGACCTCGGGAAGCCCGTATACCGCTTCGCGGACGAGTTCCGGGCACGCGTGCTGCATGCCATACCATTTTTCCCACAGCGCAACGTCCTTGATGCGAAAATCCGCGGCAATATCGATCAGGCGCACGCCGGCATCGTGAAGCGCGCGCGCCTCGCCCATGGCGACGCCGTTCGGTGTGGCGAAAAACACCACGTCGCATGCCTTGAGGCGCTCGGCGGAAGGCTCGGAGAATTTAAGCTGCACTCGCCCGCGGAGGTTGGGAAACATCTCGGCGACCGCCAAGCCCGCTTCGCTGCGCGACGTGATCACGCTCAGCTCGGCGGCGGGGTGCTGCGCAAGCAATCGCAGCAGTTCCACGCCGGTATACCCGGTGCCGCCGACGATGCCGATTCTGATACCGGTCCGTGCCATATCGTCCGAAAGCTCCCCGCAGTACCGGCAAACTAGCCGGCCCGCGTACAGGGGTCCAGGTCAAAAGTCCGCCCGGAAGCACGATTATATCGGCCCGGAAAAAACAAAGCCGCCCGCAGGCGGCTTTGTTTTCGCGCTGCGCGTTCTAGCGCTTGGAAAACTGCTTGCGGCGTCGCGCCTTGTGCAGGCCGACTTTTTTGCGCTCGACTTCGCGGGCGTCCCGAGTCACGAGCCCGGCTTTTTTCAGCGCCGGCTTGAACGCGGCGTCATAATCGATCAGCGCGCGGGTGATGCCATGGCGCACCGCACCGGCCTGTCCCGACTCGCCGCCACCGTGTACATTGACCGCAATATCGAAGCTCTGCAGGCGGTCGGTCAACACCAGCGGTTGGCGCACGATCATGCGGCCGGTCTCCCGCGAGAAGAACTCATCGACCGGTTTGCCATTCACAACGATGTCGCCTTTGCCGGACCGCAGAAAAACGCGCGCCACGGCGCTCTTGCGCCGGCCAGTACCGTAGTTGCTCTGCACAGCCATATGTATAGGTGCCTTAGATATCGAGTTGTTTGGGTTGCTGGGCGGAATGGGGATGCGCCCCGCCCGCGTAGACCTTCATCTTGCGCAGCATTGCGTAGCCCAAAGGACCCTTGGGCAGCATGCCTTTGACCGCTTTCTCGAGCACGCGCGTGGGATGGCGGGCCTGCAGCTTTGCGAAGTTAGTGGTGTAGATGCCGCCGGGATAGGTGGTGTGGCGGTGATAAACCTTATCCCGCGCCTTGTTACCGGTGACACGCAATTTTTCGGCATTCACCACGACGATATAATCGCCGGTGTCCACGTGGGGCGTGAATTCAGCCTTGTGCTTGCCGCGCAGCCGGTGTGCGATTGCGGCCGCAAGCCGCCCGAGCACCTTGTCGGACGCGTCTACGATATACCAGCCGCGCTCGACTTCATGCGACTTGGCGGAAAACGTCTTCATGGTGGAAATCCCGCTTTGAACCGATTTGGGAAACGGCGAATTCTATTGGAAATCAGCTGCCTGTGTCAAACCGGCGAAGCGGCTCCGAACACCCGGCGTGCTAAGCCGTGATGGAATGGATAGTACGCAACGCCATTGCCGCCGCGCTGCTTCCGCCGGGCTCGCTGCTGCTTGTCGTGCTATGCGGTCTCGCACTCATGCGCCGCCGGCGCTTTTTTGGCCGTAGCCTCATCGCGCTGGGACTGGTATCGCTATACCTGCTCTCCACGCAATACGTCGCGGATGGGCTGCTTCAGACGCTCGAACCGCCTCCGATCGATCTCGCCAACACATCCGGACAAGCGATCGTCGTGCTGGGTGCGGGGACCTATTTCGACGCGCCCGAATACGGCTCGACTACCGTGAACGCGAATGCACTGGCGCGGTTGCGCTACGCGGCGCATTTGTACCGCGCCACCCGCAAGCCCGTGCTCGTATCCGGCGGCACCCCCGAGGGCGCCCCGACAGGGGAGGCCACGCACATGCAGACCGTGCTCGAGCGCGACTTTCAGGTCCCGGTGCAGTGGCGCGAAGACCAGTCGCGCACCACGCTCGATAATGCGCGATTGAGCCATGCGATCCTGAGTGCTGCAGGCATCCGGCGCATTTATCTCGTCACGCAGGCGTGGCATATGCCGCGCGCGGAACTCGCATTCGAGCGCGCCGGATTCGAAGTCATTCCGGCGCCTACGGGCTATGCGACGCGCTTTCGGGTAACCATGCTCGACTTTGTTCCCGATGCGCGCGCGCTGCGCGACAGCAGCGTTTACTTCCACGAAGTCCTCGGTATCGGCTGGTATCGGCTAATATTTGCCTTCCCACGTTGGCTATGAAGGTTGCGGCCTCGGTAGGTCGGCCTGACGGAGTCCTCGATGAAAGCGCGCATCAAGTGGATTGAAAACGTTTGTTTCGCGGGCGAGTCCGAGAGCGGTCACATCATCGCGATGGATGGCGCGCCGGAAGGCGGCGGCCGTAATCTCGGACCGCGGCCGATGGAAACGGTATTGATCGGCACCGGCGGGTGTACCGCCTACGACGTCGTGCACATTCTCAAAAAGACGCGCGCACCGGTGTCCGACTGCGTGGTGGAAATCGAGGCTGAGCGCGCGCCCCAAGATCCCAAGGTCTTTACGCGCATTCACTTCCACTTCATCGTCTCCGGAAAAGCGCTCAAGGCGCAGCAGGTCGAGCGCGCCATCCAACTTTCCGCGGAGAAATACTGCTCGGCTTCGATCATGCTCGGCAAAACGGCCGAGATCACCCACGACTTCGAGATTCGCGAGGCCTAAAGCCAGAAGGCGGTGCGGGTCATCACGCGCGATGCCAGCCGCATCGCCACGCGTGCAGGCTCCGGAAGTACGGCGGCGCCCTGTTCAAGCGCACTCGTCGCGTGACGCGCCTCGTCCGTCTTCATCTGTTCAAGAACGGCACGGCTTTTCACATCGTCCGGCGGAAGCCGCTGCAAGTGGCCTTCGAGGTGCTCGACGACCTGGCGCTCGGTTTCCGCGAGGAATCCCAGGTTCCAGCGGTCGCCGAGCAGACCGGCTGCCGCACCCATGGCGAACGAACCCGCGTACCAGAACGGGTTCAGCAAGCTTTTCCTGCCGCCCAACTCTTCGATGCGCCGCTCAGTCCAGGCGAGATGCTCGGTCTCCTCCCGCGCGGCCTGTTCCAGCGCGGCTTTCGCTCTGACATCTCGAGCGGTCACCGCCTGCCCCTGATACAACGCCTGCGCGCAGATTTCACCGGCGTGATTGACGCGCATCAGTGCCGCAGCCTCCTGCCGCGCGCGTTCGCTGAGCTGCCCACTACTGAGCGCTTCGCCGGGCACGGGACGCAGCGTTTGCGCCGGTGCAAACAGTGTGCGCAGGCCCCTGTCAAAAGTGACGATCAGGCGATCGATATCCATAGCAGTCTTCGCCTACGCAGCCTTGCCGAACAGCCGCTCGAGCTCGACGCCGGGTTCGGCAGCGCGCATGAACGCTTCGCCCACCAGAAACGCATGGACGTTATGGTCACGCATGCGTTTCACGTCTTCAGGCCCCAGTATTCCGCTCTCGGTCACCACCAGCCGATCGGGAGGAATGCGTTCCCGAAGCTCGAGCGTCGTTTCGAGCCGCGTCTCGAACGTTCGCAGATTGCGGTTGTTGATGCCGATAAGCGGCGTCTTGAGTTCGAGCGCGCGCTCCAGTTCCGCGGCATCGTGAACTTCGACGAGGACCGCGAGTTCCAGCGCGTGCGCTGCCGCTTCGAGATCGCGCATGCAGGGCGCATCGAGCGCCGCCGCGATGAGCAATATGCAGTCGGCGCCTGCGGCGCGGGATTCGTGTAACTGATACGGATCGATCATGAAGTCCTTGCGCAGTACCGGCAGCGTGCAGGCTGCGCGCGCTCGGTTCATGTCTTCGATGCTGCCCTCGAAGAATTGCCCGTCGGTGAGGACCGACAGACACGCTGCGCCATGCAGCGCGTAGTCGCGCGCGATGGCTGCCGGGGCGAAATCGCGGCGCAGCACCCCGCGGCTGGGGCTCGCTTTCTTGATCTCGGCGATGACGGCAGGCAGGCCGTTCGCAATCCTGCTGCGCAACGCGGCAGCGAAGTCGCGCGGCTCGGCGGCCGCTCTGCTCGCACTCGCAAGCGTGCTGAGCGGCGTTCGCAGCCTGGCCTGCGCGATTTCGCGGCGCTTCACTTCAAGTATGCGTTGCAGGATATCAGTCATGATGTGCGCGCGCCGTGCGCTCACGCCTCGCGCGTAAAAGCGACGAATTGATCGAGTCTTTTTCGTGCGGCGCCGCTCGCGATGACAGACTGCGCTACTTTAACGCCTTCGCGCAACGTATCAGCGATGCCGGCGATGTAGATGCTGGCGCCCGCATTAAGGGCGACCACGTCGCGGGCCGCACCGGTCTCGTTTTCGAGCGCCGAAAGCAGCATTGCCTTGGACTCGTCGACGCCGTTCACACGGATGGCGGCCGCATCATACGGCGGCAACCCAAAGTCCTGCGGAGCGACGGTATATTCGAGGATTTCGCCTGCCTTCAGCTCGCCGAGCATCGTGGGGCCACTAACGGAAATTTCATCCAGCCCCTCGAGCCCATGGACGATGAGGACGCGCCGACTGCCGAGGCGCTGCAGAACCCGCGCCTGTATGCCCACAAGATCGCGATGAAACACGCCCATCACCTGCTGGCGCGCGCCCGCCGGATTGGTGAGCGGCCCCAGAATGTTGAAGATGGTTTTGACGCCGAGTTCCTTGCGCACCGGCGCGGCGTGCTTCATCGCGCGGTGATGATTCGGGGCAAACATGAAACCCACGCCGACTTCGGCGATGGCACGTGCGACGCCTTCCGGCGGGAGATTGATGTTCGCGCCCAGCGCCTCCAGCACGTCGGCACTGCCGCATTGGCTGGAGACCGAGCGGCCGCCGTGCTTGGCGATCCGGGCCCCCGCCGCGGCCGCGACAAACATCGCCGCGGTCGAAATATTGAACGAATGCGCGCCGTCGCCGCCCGTACCGCAGGTGTCGATGAGCCGGGGATCGTCAGGGACAGGCACCCGGGTGGCAAACTCGCGCATCACTTCGGCCGCCGCGGAAATTTCGCCGATGGTCTCCTTCTTGACCCGCAACCCGGTAATGATCGCTGCGATGAGCGCTGGCGACACCTCTCCGCTCATGATGCTGCGCATGAGCGCCAGCATTTCCTCGCGGAATATCTCGCGATGCTCGATGACCCGCGTCAGTGCCTCCTGTGGCGTCATGGGGATCCTCCCTCGAGAAAATTCTTGAGGAGCCGATGTCCGTGCTCGGTCAATACCGATTCCGGGTGGAACTGGACGCCCTCCACCGCCAGGCTCTTGTGACGCAGGCCCATGATCTCGCCGTCGTCCGCCCACGCGGTAACTTGCAGACATTCCGGCAGGCTCGAACGCTCTATCACGAGCGAATGATAGCGCGTCGCATGGAAGGGTCGTGGCAGCCCGTTGAAGACGCCCCTGTCCTCGTGCTCGATTGCGGAAGTCTTGCCGTGCATGACGCGCCGCGCGTGCACGATGCGACCGCCGAACGCCTGGCCGATGCTCTGGTGGCCAAGGCAAACGCCGAGGATCGGCATCTTGCCCGCGAAGCGTTTGACGAGCGGCACCGAGACGCCGGCTTCATTGGGGGTGCAGGGACCCGGTGAAATGACGATGCGTTGCGGCCGCATGGTTTCGATGTCATCCAGCGTGACCTCGTCGTTGCGGACGACGTGCACATCCTCGCCAAGTTCGCCGAAATACTGCACGAGGTTGTAGGTGAAGGAGTCGTAATTGTCGATCATCAAAAGCATGGCTTGCCTACGAGCATGAGCTGGTCAATTGCGGTTGCAACGTGAGCCGCCACCCGTGTCCGGCCTCAGGAGACCGTCGATGCCGCGGCGTACGGGGCGTTCTTCTGCTCGAAACAGGCTACCGCCATCGCCGGACGCGACGGGGATCGGGTAAGGGGCAAAGGTGAGCGGCACGAAGCATGTTTTGATAAGTTTACCTGATCCATCTGGAACACGCCCCTGACGAGCGTTGCGGGCATGGTCCGCTGCTGGTAGCATTCACGCGGTCCGAGCGGTGAACCTCTCAGCCTCCGCACGATGCAACGGCTGGATCATTACGATAACTCCGACCGGACGTACAGGGAGAGCGCATAAGTGTCGTTCTGTCCGGCTCAGAAGTCGTCACGTCCCGACCGGCTGGACCGCTCTGCCCGTCATCCTTCGCCGGCACGGCAGGCTTCGAAGGCTTTCCCTGCGCTCGCCTTGCTGCTCGTCGCCGCCTTCCCGGCCCAGAGCGCGGCGCCGGCCCGGGACCTTGCCGACCTCAGTCTGGAAGAACTCAGCAATATCGAAGTGACCTCCGTCTCGCGGCGCGCCGAACGCCTGTCGGATGCGCCGGCCTCCATATTCGTGATTACGCGGGAGGATATCCGCCGCTCCGGCGTCACGAGTCTGCCTGAAGCGCTGCGCCTCGCGCCGAACCTGCAGGTGGCGCGCGTCAACGCGAGTTCCTACGCGATCAGCGCGCGCGGTTTCAATAATTCCATAGGCAACAAGCTCCTCGTGCTGATCGATGGGCGCACCGTGTACACGCCGCTCTTTTCCGGTGTGTTCTGGGACGCGCAGGACGTCATGCTGGAAGACGTCGAGCGCATCGAGGTGATCAGCGGTCCCGGCGCGACACTGTGGGGAAGCAACGCGGTGAACGGCGTGATCAACGTCACGACGCGCCCGGCGCGCGACACGCAAGGCGCGCTGGTGAGCGGCGGCGCGGGAAATCTTGAGCGGGGTGGAACCGTGCGCTATGGCGCAGCGCTCGGGGGAGGCGGTCACGTCCGCCTCTACGGCAAATATTTCGACCGCGACAACACGGAGCGCGCCGACGGCAGCCCCGTGCGCGACGCCTGGGACAAGGGCCAGCTCGGATTTCGCGCCGACTGGGGTGGCGCCGATCGCAGTTTCACGCTGCAGGGCGATGCGTATCGTGGTGAGCTGGAGCAGGCCGCGCCGGGCCAGATCAAGCTCGAAGGGATGAACCTCCTCGGCCGCTGGAATCACCACCTGGGAGACGGCTCGAACCTGCGGTTCCAGGCGTACTACGATCACACCCAGAGGAACCAGCTGGGGACCTTTCGCGAAGAGCTGGATATCTTCGATGTGGAACTGCAGCACGCACTCAAGCCTCTCGGCGCACACGCTTTCGTGCGGGGCGGCGGATACCGCTACGCGCGCGACCGCGTCGGCAACACCGCGGCACTCGCCTTTCTTCCGGCCGAGCGCAACCTCGACT
>DATFGD010000167.1:0-4615 GCA_035249725.1 Burkholderiales bacterium | reverse complement strand
GTTCGGCATCATGGGCTCCGAGCTCGTCGCCTCAGTCGAGCACCGTGAGCGACCCAGCGTTGGCCTGCTTAACATCGGGGAGGAGGACATCAAAGGCAATGAGGTCGTCAAGCGCACAGCGGAACTGCTGCGTGAGAGCGGGCTCAATTTCCACGGCAACGTGGAAGGCGACGACATTTATAAAGGCACCACCGACGTCGTCGTCTGCGACGGATTTGTTGGCAACGTGGCGCTGAAGACCTCCGAAGGCCTGGCGCAAATGCTGGCAACTTACCTGCGCGAGGAATTCGCGCGCAACCTGTTCACGAAACTGGCCGGCGCTATCGCGTTGCCGGTGCTGAACGCATTCAAGCGCCGCGTCGATCATCGTCGTTACAACGGGGCAACGCTGCTCGGTCTGCGCGGGATCGTCGTCAAGAGCCACGGCTCGGCAGACGCCTTTGCGTTCCGCTTTGCCATTGAGCGCGCCGTCGGAGAAGCACGAAGCGGCGTGCTGGCTCATATCACCGACCGCATGTCGCTCATCCAGCAGAGCGCCGCGTGACGACTTATTCGCGCATCGTCGGCACCGGCAGCTACCTGCCCGCAAAAGTTTTGACGAACCGGGATCTCGAGCGCATGGTGGAGACCACCGACGAATGGATCTACACGCGCACCGGTATTCGCCAGCGCCATATTGCCGCGGACGGCGAGAACGCGAGCGACCTCGCGCTCGCCGCAAGCAACAAGGCGATGGAGGCGGCCGGGATCCGGCCGCAGGACATCGACCTGGTCGTTGTCGCTACCACCACCCCGGACATGGTATTTCCGAGCACAGCCTGCATCCTGCAGGCAAAACTCGGCATACGAAGCAGCCCGGCGTTCGATGTGCAAGCCGTGTGCAGCGGATTCGTGTACGGACTCGCGACCGCAGACCACTTCATGCGCGGGGGCCCGTACGGTTGCGCTCTCGTCGTGGGTACGGAAGTCTATTCCCGGATTCTTGACTGGAAGGACCGTTCCACCTGTGTGCTCTTCGGAGACGGTGCCGGCGCCGTCGTGCTCAAGCAGGATAAAGTACCCGGCGTCATGTCGAGCCATCTGCACGCTGACGGCAGCCACGCAAACCAGCTTTCAGTGCCGGGCACCGTGAGCGGCGGGGCCGTGCGCGGCAGGCCGCTGCTCAAGATGGACGGCAACACGGTATTCAAGTTCGCCGTGAGGGTACTGGGGGATGTTGCGCGCGAGGCGCTGGACGCCAACCACGTGAACCAATCGGATCTCGACTGGCTGATTCCGCATCAGGCCAATATCCGGATCATCCAGGCCACCGCGAGGAAACTGGGCATGAGCATGGAGAAGGTGGTAACGACAGTCGAACGCCACGCCAACACCTCGGCCGCGTCCATTCCGCTGGCGCTCGACGAGGCGGTGCGCGACGGCCGCATTCGAAGCGGCCAGAACGTGCTGCTTGCGGGCGTCGGCGGCGGGTTCACCTGGGGTTCGGTCTTGATCAAATGGTGAGCATGCTATCGTGACGTTCGCACTGGTATTCCCTGGTCAAGGCGCACAATCGGTCGGAATGCTCGATTCCTTTGCGGACACCCGAATCGTTCGCGAAACCTTTGCCGAGGCATCCGATGCGTTGCACCAGGACCTGTGGACGCTGGTGACGGAAGGGCCGCCGGAGGCACTGAATGCCACCGTCAATACTCAGCCGGTCATGCTGGCTGCAGGTTTTGCGATGTATCGCGCGTGGCGGGAAGCGGGCGGCGAAGAGCCGGCGTTTGTCGCCGGACACAGCCTGGGCGAATACACAGCGCTCATTGCAGCGGGCGCACTGGCGTTTTGCGACGCGCTGCCGCTCGTGCGTTTTCGCGCGCAGGCCATGCAGGAAGCCGTACCGGTAGGCGCCGGCGCAATGGCCGCGATCGTAGGCTTGGACGACGATACCGTGCGCGAGGCCTGCGTGGAAGCGGCTCAGGGTCAAGTCGTGGAGGCGGTCAATTTCAACGCGCCGAGCCAGGTCGTCATCGCCGGGCATCGCGCAGCCGTGGAGCGCGGCGCCGAAGTCGCGCGCGCAAAGGGCGCGCGGCGTGCGGTGATGTTGACTGTGAGCGCGCCGTTTCATTCTTCGCTTCTGCAGCCGGCCGCCGAACGGCTTGCCCGGTACTTCCAGCGCGTCTCGTTCTGCGCGCCGCGAATTCCGCTGGTGAACAACGTCGATGTCGCAATCGTGACCGACACGGCGCGAATCAAGGATGCGCTCGCGCGTCAGGCGTGCCGGCCGGTGCGTTGGGTTGAAGTGATCCGGGCGATTGCGGCCGGCGGTGTCAAGCATGTCGTGGAGTGCGGGCCCGGAAAAGTCCTCACTGGACTGACCAAGCGCATTGATCCCGCGCTGGAGGCATACGCGCTCAACGATCCCCAGTCCCTGCAGCAGACACTGGAGGCGGTCAAATGAAGGCGATCGACGGCAAGGTCGCGCTCGTCACCGGCGCCTCGCGTGGGATAGGAAAAGCCATCGCGCTCGAGCTTGGTCAGCAAGGCGCCATCGTCCTCGGCACGGCGACGACCGAAGCGGGTGCGGCACAAATTCGTCGGGCGCTCTCCGATGCGGGTGTCGCAGGTACCGGGCTGCCCATGAACGTAAACGATGCCGCACAGGTCGAAGCCGCTCTGGAAACGATCGAGTCCCAGTTTGGCGGCATTGCGATCCTCGTCAATAACGCCGGGATCACCCGCGACAGCCTGCTCCTGCGGATGAAGGACGAGGAGTGGGACGAGATCATGTCGACCAACCTCAAGGGCGTTTATCGGCTTTCCAAACTCGTGCTGCGGTCGATGATGAAGGCGCGCTTCGGCCGCATCGTCAACATCACGTCGGTGGTGGGCGTCATGGGCAACGCGGGGCAGACCAACTATGCCGCCGCCAAAGCCGGCATCGGCGGATTCTCGCGCGCGCTCGCACGCGAAGTGGGTAGCCGCAACATCACGGTGAATTGCGTAGCGCCGGGTTTCATCGAGACCGACATGACGGCAAAACTGACCGATGAGCAGCGCGTTGCGCTCGCTCATCAAATACCGCTCGCACGCCTCGGCACGGTGCACGATGTTGCCGCTGCCGTTGCATTTCTCGCTTCGCCGGGCGCTTCCTACATCACCGGCAGCACCCTGCACGTCAACGGCGGCATGTATATGGATTAAAAATCGTGCGAGTCGCGGTCACAACGATGCTCGCGCATTGAATCTTAAGTGTTTTTCGAGCGGCAATTCTGGTAGAATACGCGACCGGTTCCGATCCGGTTGTTCTCTGTCAGGCACGCCGATCTATCAACTCGTCATGCAATAAGGAAGGGGGCATTAATGGAAAACATCGAGCAGCGCGTCAAGAAGATCGTCGCCGAGCAACTGGGGGTAAACGAAGCCGATGTGAAAAACGAATCGTCTTTCGTGAACGACCTCGGCGCGGATTCGCTTGATACCGTTGAGCTGGTAATGGCGCTGGAGGAGGAGTTCGAAACCGAAATACCCGACGAAGAGGCGGAGAAGATCACCACCGTTCAACAGGCTGTCGATTACATCAAGAGTCACGTCAAGTCTTAATTGCGATCCGGAGTCCATTTGGCAAGACGCAGAGTCGTAGTAACCGGACTAGGGACCATCGCTCCTGTCGGTATCGGCGTAACGCAAAGCTGGGCCAATATCGTCGCCGGAAAGTCGGGCATCAGCCGCATCACCCGCTTCGACCCTTCCGCCTTCAGCTCACAGATCGCGGGTGAAGTGCGCGGATTCGATGTGTCCCAGTACCTCCCTCCCAAGGAGGCACGCCGTATGGACACTTTCATCCATTACGGCATGGCTGCCGGCATCGAAGCGATCAAGGACGCAGGCCTGGAAGCCGCGCCGCAGAATGCAGAGTGCATCGGCGTCAACATCGGTTCCGGCATCGGCGGGTTGCCGCTGATCGAAAACACGCATCTCGAATATCAGAAAAACGGTCCGCGCAAGATCTCGCCGTTCTTCGTACCCGGCAGCATCATTAACATGATTTCGGGCAACCTCTCGATCATGTACGGGTACAAGGGCCCGAATCTCGCAATCGTCACTGCGTGCACCACTGCGACACACTGCATCGGCGAGTCGGGGCGACTTATCGAGTATGGGGATGCCGACGTGATGATCGCAGGCGGTGCGGAGTCGACCGTTTCGCCGCTGGGCGTGGGCGGCTTCTGCGCAGCACGCGCGCTATCGGTCCGCAACGGCGATCCGCAGTCGGCAAGCCGCCCATGGGACAAAGATCGCGACGGCTTCGTGCTTGGTGAAGGTGCGGGTGTGGTGGTGCTCGAGGAATACGCGCACGCAAAGGCACGCGGCGCTAAAATATACTGCGAGCTCGCAGGATACGGGATGAGCGCGGACGCGCATCACATGACGGCTCCGTGCGAGGATGGTGACGGCGCGGTACGCTGCATGACGAACGCCCTGCGCAACGCGGGCGTCAACCGCGAAGAGGTCGATTACATCAATGCGCATGGGACGTCGACTCCGCTGGGGGATGTCGCCGAAACCATTGCGGTAAAGCGTTGCTTCGGCGAGCACGCGGCAAAACTCGCCGTAAGCTCGACCAAGTCCA
>DATFGD010000166.1:0-5069 GCA_035249725.1 Burkholderiales bacterium | reverse complement strand
GCATGCCCCGGCGTATCGACGATGTTGATGTGGGTGCCGGCATAACTTACGGCGCAATTCTTGGCGAGGATCGTGATGCCGCGCTCGCGCTCGAGATCGTTCGAGTCCATCACGCGTTCGATGATGTGCTGGTGTGCCGCGAAGGTGCCCGACTGGCGCAGCAATTTGTCGACGAGCGTGGTCTTGCCGTGATCGACGTGGGCGATGATCGCGATGTTGCGGATGGCGCGCATGGAGTTCCGGAAGAAAAGCCCGCGATTGTAGCATAGGGACTTACGCTAAGTACTTGAAGTTTTTTGTAGTACCCGACCGGGCGCGGGCATCGCATAATGGGCGCGGTGCTTCATGGTGCGGCTGAAACCGAAACGCTGCGAAGCGCTCCAATGCTGGAGTTCATCCATCGCGAAGGAGCCCCACATGTTGAAATCAGCCTTAAGGTACGTGGCCATCGTTGCAACGGTCGCCGCCGCTTCCGCCCAGGCGCAGGACTATCCCACGCGTCCGGTCATCCTGGTTGTGCCGTTTTCCGCCGGCGGGCCGACTGACACGCTGGCCCGCAATCTGGGCCAGAGCATGGCCAAGACCCTCAAGCAGCAGGTCGTGGTGGAAAACCGCGTGGGCGCGGGTGGCACGATCGGCGCAGCGCACGTGGCGAAAGCAAAGCCCGATGGCTATACCGTATTGCTCGCGCATATCGGCATGTCCACCGCCCCGGCGCTCTATCGCAAGCTGCCGTTCAATCCGCTCACGGACTATGAATATATCGGCCAGGTCGCGGACGTGCCGATGACCATGCTCGGGGCGAAGAAGTTGCCCGCCAACAACTTCAAGGAGTTCCTCGCCTACATCAAGGCGAACAAGGACAAGCTCACCTACGGCAACGCCGGGCTGGGCGCCGCTTCACACCTGTGCGGGCTGCTGTTCATGAATGCGGTTCAGGCCGATGTACAGACCGTGTCGTACAAGGGCACGGCGCCTGCAATGACCGACCTCATGGGTGGCCAGATCGATTTCATGTGCGACCAGACGACGAACACGACCGGGCAGATCCAGGCGGGCACGGTAAAGGTCTATGGCGTGACGAGCGCGAAACGCGTGCCCTCGCTGCCCGACGTCCCGACGCTGCAGGAGCAGGGCCTGAAAGGCTTCGAAGTCGTCGTGTGGCACGGCCTGTACACGCCCAAAGGCACGCCCAAAGCAGCGCTCGACAAACTGAACGCCGCTTTGCGTGCTGCCGTTCAGGATCCCGCGTTCAAACAAGCGCTCGCCAAGCTCGGCGCAGAGGCGGTGCCGCCCGAAAAAGTCACCGCCGATTCATTGCGGACGCTGCTCAAGTCGGAGACCGACAAGTGGAGCCCGATCATCAAGAAAGCGGGCAAGTATGCCGATTGAGAACGATGCAGCAGGCATGCAGGGCGATTGATTTTGGCGGTCGTTCTGAGTAGAGTCTGACGCAGGCAGAGAGACAGGTTCTGAATCCACTCCGCGCCTGACGCGGTTCCTGCGAGGAGAGCCAGGGAAATTCCGACGAAGCGTTCGCCCGTGGGCGAACGCCGGGGCGGGATTTTTCCGACGAATTCGACTGATGACACCATTCGCATTGCTTGAACCCCGGTCGCTGCGTAAAGCGGCCGCGCTGCTCGCTACCGATGAATCCGCCGCGCGCCCGGTCGGAGGCGGAACCGCGATCATGCTCATGATGAAGATGGGCGTGCTGCGGCCCGCACGGCTCGTGAGCTTGCGCGCCGTGGAGAAGCGCTATTCGCGTATCAGTGCGACAAAGGAAGGCGGATTGCGGGTCGGCGCGATGGCGACGTTGTCCGCCATGGAGCGCGCCAATGCAGTGCGCCGCGAGGCACCGGTCATCGTAGAGACGCTGCGTACGCTTTCGAATGTACGCGTGCGCAATGTGGCCACGCTGGGCGGTCATCTCGCGCACGCCGATCCCCATCTCGATCTGCCGCCCGTATTGATCGCGCTCGGAGCGAGCGTGGAAACGGTGAGTGCGAGAGGGGGCCGCACGCTCGCTTTGGAGCAACTCTATGCGGGCTACCTCGAAACGAAGCTCGAGCCCGGAGAGCTGATTGCGGAAGTGATCATTCCGCGTCAGCGGCCGCGGCGCGCCGCCTACCTCAAGTGCACCACCCGCTCTGCGGACGACTGGCCGGCGCTCGGTATCGCGATCGCGCTCGAGGCGGACGGCACCCACGTGCGCGACGCCCGTATCGTCGTAAGCGCGGCAACGGATACCCCGATGCGCCTTCCCAAGACCGAAAACGCATTGCGCGGCGCGAGCGTATCGGACGAGACGCTGCGTCGTGCGGGTGATATCGCGGTGGCCGAAGCGCCGGTGAGGGGCGACGCGCATGGCTCCGCGGCGTACAAGCGGGAACTGCTGCGCGTGTATGTGGGGCGTGCCATACGGCAGGCGCTGGGGCAGCGGTAATGGCGGATGAGGGCAGCGCGGGTTGCGCGGCAGGCAGTGTAGGGCAGTCCGTTCCGCGGCTGGAAGCGCGCGCGAAGGTGACGGGACGTGCCGAATACGTGCACAACCTGCGGCTGCCCGGCATGCTGCACGCGCGAATCTTCCGCAGCACCGTCGCGCATGGCCGCATCAAGCGCATCGATGTGACGGCGGCGCGGGCAGTGGCGGGCGTGCATCGCATCGTGACCGGGGAAGATATACGGACCCTGATCCCGGATCCGTACTACGGCCCCGCTTTTCACGATCAGCCCATCCTTGCACTCGAAAAGGTGCGCTATGCGGGAGAGCCCGTCGCCGTTGTACTGGCGACGGACGCCCATGCTGCGGAGGAAGCGGCGCAGCAGATCGTAGCGGAGTACGACGAATTGCCCGCGGTGTACGAAGAAATCGAGGCGATGACGTCGAGCGCGATCGTACATGAGACACTGAAGCCCGCCGGCACCTTTCCCGACTTGAAACACCTTCAGGGCCGGCGCGATACCAACGTTGCGCTCGACTTTCATTTGCGGCGCGGCGATACCGCCCGCGCTTTTGCCGAAGCCGACCACGTCTTCGAGCACACGTTTCGCACGCAGCAGGTGTTGCACGTCCCGCTCGAGCCGTTCGTCACGGTGGTGGAGCCCACCGCTACGGGCGTCACCCTGCACACGGCATCGCAAAGTCCCTCCTTCGTGCGCATCGAGATCGCGCGGCTGCTCGGTTGGCACGAAAACCGCGTGCGCGTGAAAGTGCCCTATCTGGGCGGCGGATTCGGCGCAAAGCTTTATATCAAGCTCGAAGCGCTGGTCACCGCGCTCGCGTTGCTCACGCGCCGCCCGGTAAAAGCGGCGCTTTCGATGGAGGAGCAGTTCTATACGCTTACCAAGCACGCCGCCACGCTGCGGATCAAGAGCGCGGTGACGAAGGAAGGCCGCATCACCGCCCGCGAATGCGAAGTGTGGTGGAACGGCGGCGCGTACGCCGACATCGGGCCGCGCATCACGCAGAAATCCGGTTTCACCGCGGCCGGCCCGTACGACATCGAGAACGTGCGGATCGATTCGTACGCGCTCTACACGAATCTGCCGCCCGCGGGCGCGCTGCGCGGATTCGGCATCCCGCAACTCGTGTGGGCGTACGAGAGCCACACCGACATGATGGCGCGCGCGCTCAATATCGATGCAATAGACTTCCGGCGCCGCAATATCCTGCGCGACGGCCGTCCGCAGGCAACCGGCACGATTATGCAGGACGCTGCGATCGACGCCGTGCTCGAACGCCTGGCCGAGCGGATGACCTGGGCGCGCGCTTTCGATCGCGGCGACGGCACGGTACGCCGCGGCCGCGGGATTGCGATCGGCTTCAAGGCCTCCGTTTCGCCCACCACTTCAGTCGCCATCGTGAACGTCTATGCGGACGGCACGTGCAGCGTCTATTGCAGCACGGTCGATATGGGGCAGGGGTCGGATACGGCGATGGCGCAAATCGCCGCCGAAGTGCTCGGCATAGCGCTCGAGGCCGTCACCATCGTGCATCCGGATACGGACGTTACGCCTTACGACATGGCGACGCTCGGTTCGCGCTCGACCTTCCATATGGGTCATGCCGTGCGACTTGCAGCCGGCGATGCGCGAGACAAGATCCTCGCGCTCGCGCGCGAACTGGGGCTTTCAGCCGAGACGACGCCCATACCGGAGCTTTTCCGCAGAAAATACGGCATGCAGGCCGGCAACGTCGTCGGTGTGGGCAGCTTCATGCCGAGCTACGCGCCGACCGACCACGACACCGGCCTCTCGGACAACGTGACCCCGTTCTGGATGGTCGGCGGCACCGGGGTGGAGGTCGAAGTCGATACCGAGACGGGGCACGTGCGCGTCACGCGGCTCGTCAACGTGGTGGATGCAGGAAGACTCGTCAATCCGCGCATCGTGGAGACCCAGCTTTCCGGTGCGGCACTCATGCAACTCGGCTTCACGATGTATGAAAAGATGAATTTCGATGCCGGGCAGGTGACGAATGCCTCCCTCGCCGATTACAAGATTCCCGGCATACTGGACATCCCGCACGCGATCGAGAACGAGGCGGTCGATGCGGCGCAGGCGAGCGGACCATTCGGCGCCAAGGGGGTAGGCGAGAGCGGGACATTCGGCGTCTCGCCCGCCATTGCCAACGCGATCCACGACGCGGTGGGCGTGCGTCTGACTTCGTTGCCGCTTACGCCCGAGGCGGTTTATCGCGCGCTGCGCGCAACCCGTGGCGCTCCGCTGAAGGACGACCAGTGAGCCGCCCAGACGCCAAGGACGCCAAGTAATGAGGACAAAAGGGCATGCCGTTGCCGCAGGGTAAAGCGTCCACAATGAGCGCCATGCAGCGGATGATACGGTTTACGTTGAACGGCGAGGCGGTCAGCGCGCAAGTCGAGCCGCACCATAATCTCATCGAGGTGCTGCAGCGCGAGTTCGCTTTGTACGGTGCGCGTGAAAGCTGCGGTCAGGGCTTGTGCGGGTGCTGCACCGTCCTGGTCAACGGCAAGGCGGTATCCGGCTGCCTTTATCTTGCTGCATTCGTGGACGGCGCTGACGTGGTCACGATAGAACATGATGCC
>DATFGD010000165.1:0-4779 GCA_035249725.1 Burkholderiales bacterium | reverse complement strand
CGCGTTTGACCGGAATGCTGTCGATCACCACTTGGCGCTTCTCGCTTCCGGGTGGATGGCCGCGGTCGAAAAGCTCAGTCCCCACCGGGCCGGGCGCGACGGCATTGACCGTAATGCCGTCGGCGCCGAGTTCAAGACATAGCGTGCGCGTCATCCCGATCAGACCCGCTTTCGCGGCTGAATAAACCGTGCGCTCGGTCTTGCCCAAGGCCGCGCGCGAAGAGATGTTCACGATGCGGCCGAATTTCGCCGCACGCATGCCGGGGCTGAACGCCTGGGTCAGGATCATCGCCGCACGCACGTTGAGCGCGAGCGCGTAATCCAGGTCTTCGACCGTTGCCTTCTCGAGCGGGCCGGGGCGGTTTACTCCTGCATTGTTCACGAGGTAGCGCACGGCATGCTTTGCCGCTATGACGTCCGCAACCGCGCGCGCAGCGCCTGCATCCGCAAGATCCGCCTCATGATATTGGAGCTTCGGGTGCTTGAAACGCGGCGGCCGGCGTTGAAGGGCAATGACCTCACACCCCTCGTCGAGCAGCCGCCTGGCGATCGCCTCCCCGATTCCGGAACTTGCGCCGGTCACGACCGCGGGTCCTTCCATGCTTCTCTCCGATGAGTGTAGGGGCCGTATTATAGAGTGCGTAACGAATATGCCTGCACCGTTCGACGGAAGAGAGAAGCGGTGAGGCGACAGGCAGCACGCCTTTGTTAAGATGCGCGGAGCATCGATCCGGATACTTCATCGTGATTCAACGACTGCGCGAACTTCCAGGCAACGAGACTGCGCGTTGCATGTTTATTGCCGGAATCATCGCCTGCGGACTGCTGGCCGACCAGAAGATCGATTTCTGGGGACAGACGCTTACCAATATCGTGGTATGGGCTTTTTTTCTCGGCTGGTTGCGGCACGCAAACGCAACGACGCAAATCACGCTGACCGCTTGCCTCATCTACGCGACGATTGGCGAAATCTTTCTGTCGCTGGTTTGGGGCGTGTATGACTACAGGCTGGGCGCGATTCCGCTCTTCGTGCCGCCCGGTCACGCGCTGTTGTTCATGCTTGGCCGCGCCATAGCGGCCCGCGCGCCGGCGTGGATCGTCTGGCTGATACCGCTTGGCGCAGGACCGTTCGTAGGCCTTCTTGTCGTGACCGGCGCGAGCACACTCGACGCGCTGCTGTTCGCTTTATTCCTGGCGTGTCTCGTCTTCGGTCGCGCGAAGAAACTGTATGCCGTGATGTTTGTACTGGCGCTGGTGATGGAAATCTACGGCACCTGACTCGGCACCTGGCGTTGGTCCGATACCGCGCCATGGACTGGCCTGACGGCGCTCAATCCGCCGCTCGCTGCCGGCGCGTTTTACTGCGTGCTCGATCTGCTCGTTGTCGCCACCGTTACGAGATGGCGCTTCGCCACCCAATCCCGGTCTGCGGTTGAAGGCAGCTTTCAGGCCACTTTTCCGAGTTTGGGCCCCGGCGGCCACGCTTTGGGCGCGCAGCGCTCGTACTGAGGCGGATACTTGGCATTGCCGCCCAGCGTAACGGCGGCGTGCTGCGGCCACCGCGGATTGAACAGCATCGCGCGAGCAAGCGAGACGAAATCCGCTTTGCCCGACGAGACGATGTCTTCAGCCTGCTGCGGATCGCTGATGAGCCCAACTGCGCCGGTGACGATCCCGGTTTCGCGTTTCACGCGCTCTGCAAACGGCACCTGGTAGCCCGGAGAAACGGGGACTTTCGCGTCGAGCACCACACCGCCGCCGGACACGGTCGCATAGTCGCAGCCCAGCTTCTTTAGTTCCCGCGCGTAGGCGACGGCGTCGTCGGGCGTCCAGCCGCCCGGCGCGAAATCGCTGCCGGAAATTTTCGCGCCGAGCGGTTTGCGCCACGCCGCGCGCAGCGCCCGTACCACTTCGAGCGGAAAGCGCATGCGGTTCTCAAGCGTACCGCCATATTCATCGCCCCTTCGGTTTGCGAGCGGAGACAGGAATTCCGAGAGCAGGTAGCCGTGCGTCGAATGCACTTCGATGAAGTCGAGCCCGAGCCGCGCTGCACGCTGCGCCGCTTGCACAAACGCATTTTTCACCGCATCCATCCCTGCACGATCCAGCGCTTGGGGTGCCGGCCATCCCGGCGCAAGCGGCACGGGCGACGGGGCTACGGTTGGCCACGCATTCGGGTCTTTCGGATCGAGTGCGCCGCGGCCCTCCCATGGGCGCTGTGCAGACGCCTTGCGCCCGGCGTGCGCAAGCTGAATGCCGAGCCGGATCGGAGAGATACTGCGCACGAACTCGACCACGCGCGCCATCGCGGCTTCGTTGTCGTCGGAATAGAGTCCGGTGCAGTTGGGCGTGATGCGACCTTGGGGCGTGACACCGGTCGCTTCGATGACCAGCATGGAAGCGCCCGATAAAGCGAGTGTGCCGAGATGCATCAGGTGCCAGTCGTTCATCGAACCATCGATCGCGCTGTACTGGCACATCGGCGAGACGGTGATGCGATTCTCCAGTTCGAGCGATCCAATCGAGAACGGCGTAAAGAGCTTGCTTGTCATTCGATACTCCGCTTGTTCCGTCTTATCCAAAGTAACCGATCAGGCGCCACCACGCATAATCGAGCGGCAGCAATATCGCGAAACTCACCAGCATGAGCGGCACACTGAGCCGCAGCACGCTCCTGAGCTTCAGCCCCGCCAATTGCACGCCGACCATCACCGGTGGCACCTGAAACGGCAGGATCAGCGTAGTGAAGCCGAGCGCCGTTGTCATCAGCGCGGTCTTGAGCGGCCAGCCGGCCGCTTCGGCAAAATGCCCGGCGAGAGGCGCCATCAATGCCGGTTGCGCAGGGTTGGTCACCAGAACACCGGCGAACGTTGCAAGCAACGTCAGCACCCCAAAGTTGAGCGCATCCTGTCCGGGCTTGAGCTGCAATGCAGACTGCGCGGCCTCGCCGAGCATCGCGCTGACACCGGCTCCCGACATCAATCCGCCCACACCGAGCACTGCGGCAATGTAGAAGAACGGGCCGAAGCTCACGTTCTGCGCAAACGCCGTCATCGGCATGGCACCGATGCGCGGCAGGAGCGCGAGCACGCCGGCGGCAAGACCGATCCAGCCGGGATGGACATGGTGCATAAAGTCAGTGGCCCATAGCGCGAGCGCGGCAATCAATATCACCGTGAGGCGGCGCTCCTCTCCGGTCATGGGTCTCTGTACTGCACGCCCCGTGTCGCGCCGGGTCTCATCAGGAAAAAGCCAGCAGATGAGCGCGATGATGACGAGCGCCTTCGCGACACCCATCACCGGAAACTGAACCAGCAGATACTCGGCGTAGGTAAGCGAGATCCCATACAGCGTCTCCGCCGCACCGGCCAGCACGAGATTGGGTGCGTTAGATGGCAGCACTGCGGTCCCCACCTGATAGGAAGCCATCATCACGGCCAGCGCAACGCCGTTGTAACCGCTGCTGCCTCTTTCAAGACCAACGCGTTCAGCGAGCGCCGACATGATGGGCATCAGCAACAGCACGCGGCCGATGGTCGCCGGCATGACGAAGCACAGGGCCGAAGAAACGATGACCGCCGCGACGATCAGGCCGCGATAGGACAGCTCGACGCGGGCGACGAGAAAGTACGCGAAGCGCTCGCCCAGCCCGGTGCACCGCACGGCTTCCGCAGTGACGAGGCCGCCGAGCACAAGCCACAGCGTGCCGGAAGCAAAACCGGAGAACACCACCTGCGCCGGCGCAATCGCAAGCAGCATGGCGAGCGCGAAGAAGAGCAGCGCAACGATGTACTCCGGCACAGCCGCCAAGGCCCATAACCCGATGACCAGCACGACCAACGCCGCGGCATGCATGGTCTCGACCGAGACGCCGGCCGGTGGCGGCATAAAATAAACGGCGACTGCCGCCGCAACGACGATCGCCGTGAGAATCGGAAGCGGTTTGAGCAATCTCGTCAGGTTTTGAATCGTCAGCTTCTGAATTTCGCTGCGAGCGCTTCGCTTCCGCGAACGAGCATCCCGACGTCCGCGCCAACGGCTACGAAGCGAAAGCCCATGTCGAGGCAGCGCTTGCCGTCCGCCTCGCCGACCAGTATTCCGGGCGCCTTGCCAGCCTTGAGGATGCGCCTCGCCGCGTCTTCCATCACTTTCCACACGTCGGGGTGCTGCCAGTTGCCAAGATGTCCAAGATCTGCGGCGAGATCGTTGGGACCGATGAAGACCCCGTCGATGCCCTCCACCGCGGCAATCGCGTCGAGGTTTTTTACCGCGAGCCGCGTTTCCACCTGCACCAGCACACAAAGCTCGTCGTGCACGCGCTTGAAGTAATCCTTCACGCGGCCATAACCGGACGAACGCGTCGAACCTGCGACACCGCGCACCCCTTGCGGCGGGTAGCGCGTATAGCGCACCGCATTGGCGGCTTCCTCCGGCGTTTGTACATACGGGATCAGCAGCGACTGTGCGCCGATGTCGAGGAAGCGCTTGATCAGCACCATGTCGTTCCAGGCCGGCCGGACGATCGGGGTTGCGGTGCCGCCTACCATAGCCTGGAGCTCCGCCTGCACCATCGGCAGCTCGTTCGGCGAATGTTCGGTATCGAGCAGCACCCAGTCGAATCCCGCGTGCGCGAGCACTTCGGCGACGATGTGACTGGAAAAGCTCGACCAGATGCCGATCTGCGGATTGCCCGCCTTCAGTGCATGCTTGAACTTGTTAACAGTAATTTCCATCGTTCACCTTTTCATGAATGAGCCGCCAAGGCGCCAAGAGCGCCAA
>DATFGD010000164.1:0-2122 GCA_035249725.1 Burkholderiales bacterium | reverse complement strand
CGACACGGCGTTCATCGGCAAAGCGCACTTTTCGACCAAGTCGACGTTCGCGCCGACCGGGACACCGGAATGCAACAAAAGCCAGGCGCGATACGGCCACGACTGGCGCGGCCAGTACATGGGCTTTGAGCACGTCGAGCTTTCGGTACTCGGGCACATGCACCGCACGCGTCCGCTCGAGCGGCCACCGATGGGCCATTACGAACGCTGGCTGCTCGCGCGCGGGACGAATGAAGAAGGTCTTAAGCTGTGGGCTGAGGAGACGCGGCCGGGCAACGGCGCCGCGCAAACCTGGTACTCTGCGCTCCCTGTCGCGTGGCATTCCAGCACGTGGGTCGGCGATCGCACCGCGCGCTGGCTCGCCGAGCGTCCGCAGGATCGTCCGTTCTGCGCGTGGGTTTCGTTTCCCGACCCGCATCATCCGTTCGACTGCCCCGAACCGTGGAGCCTGATGTACGACCCGAAGGATGTGCCGTTGCCGGTGAATCGAAGAAAGGATCTCGAACGCCGGCCGTGGTGGCACAAGGCTTCGATCGAGAACACGCCGCAGCTCGCCGATCCGGCGATGCTCAAGTTTCGCGCGGAAGGCTCGCGCATGCCGGACCAGAGCGACGCACAGCTCGCCGAGATGACGGCGAATTACTACGGCATGATTTCTCTCGTCGATCACAACGTCGGGCGCATCCTCACCGCGCTCGATGATCTCGCGCTCTCGGACAACACGCTCGTCGTCTACACCACCGATCACGGCGACATGCTGGGCAACCATGGTCTCTATCTCAAGGGGCCGACACCGTACGAGGACCTGCTGCGCGTCACCCTGGTGGCGCGCGGACCGGGCGTTGCGCGTGGCGTGCTCGTCGCCGAGCCGGTGTCCACGCTGGATCTCGCGGCGACGATGTACGACTTTGCAGCCTGCGCGCAGCCCCGTTTGTTGCAGGGCCGCAGCCTCAAACCGCTTCTTTCCGGTACCCGTGAAGCGCGCGAAGCGGCGTACAGCGAGTGGCACGTCCATCCATCGCGCTGCGGGGTGTGGCTCAAGCTGCGCACAGTACGCACGCGTACTCATAAGTGCACGTTCGAGCTGGATTCCGGCGCCGGCGAACTGTACGACTTGGTGAACGACCCGCTCGAGATGCGTAACGTGTTCGACGATCCGGGTCATGCACGAATCAGAAAAGAGCTCGAAGCTTTGATGCGAGCGCGACCCGGTAATCTGCGCGAAGACTTGCCCGATCCAATCGGCATGGCGTAGGTAGCGTCTTCCCGGCGCAAGCCGGGTTCAGCACTGAGTGTCCTCGCAGGAAGAGCGCTGAGCTGGTTTGCAGAAGCGCTCGGCTGTTCTTTTCTGCGATAATGCAGGCTACTTCCCCGTCCGTCACAAGAATGCGCGTCGCGCTGTTCGTCACCTGCCTCGTCGATTTGATGCGTCCGCGCATTGGATTCGCGGCGCTCACGCTCCTCGAAGCGGCGGGCTGCGAAGTATTGGTACCTGAGACGCAGACTTGCTGCGGGCAGCCCGGCTACAATTCAGGTGACCGCGAGTCCGCGCTCGCGCTTGCACGCAAGGTGTTGCGCGAATTCGAGGCCTGCGATTACCTGGTCGCGCCGTCGGGATCGTGCGCCGGAATGATCCGCACCCATTACCCCGATCTTTTCTCGGATCAACCTGCTGAAGAGCGCGAACGTGCGCGAGCGTTGTGCGAGCGGACCTACGAGTTGACTGATTTTCTCGCGAATGTCGTAAAACTCGAGCACGTACCGGGCCGGTTCGACGGCGCAGTGACGTATCACGATTCGTGCTCGGGTCTGCGCGAACTGGGGGTGAAAAACCAGCCGCGCCAACTCCTCGCGAAGGTCGCCGGGCTGACGATGACCGAGATGGAGGAGGCGGAGGCATGCTGCGGTTTTGGCGGCGCCTTTGCGGTGAAATACGGCGACATATCGGCGCATATCGCGGATCGCAAATGCGAGAACATCGCGTCCGCGCATGCCGATGCGGTCGTACTCGGCGATCTCGGGTGCATGCTCAATATCGAGGGACGGCTGCGCAGGCGCGGCGATACGAAAACAAAGGTGTTACACGTTGCGGAAGTGCTGACGGGCGCGGCCGATGAATGAT
>DATFGD010000163.1:0-5302 GCA_035249725.1 Burkholderiales bacterium | reverse complement strand
CCAGTGAAGAGCTTGCCTGGACACCGACGCCGGTGTGAGGAAGGTTCCGCTAGCCGAGCCGCGCCTTCAGCCAGCCCGCGATCAATTCAGCGACTTCCTCGTCGCCCGTCGTGCGCGAGCGACCCATGTGTCCGCCTTCCGCGTAGACGCGCGCTTCCTTGGGATTGCCGTGCTCGAAGAGCAGGTAAACGTCTTCGATCGGCTGCTGGTCGTCCTTTTTGCCATTGACTGACAGGAGCGGCGCCGACGGCCGGTCGAGCAGTCCTTGATCCTTGAGCGAGAGCGCGGGCGCCATATGCAGCAGTTCGTCCAGCGAACGCGCACCCATGACGTAGCTGCGGGCATCGAGCAGGCTCGCGGGCCCGAGAAGATACGTGGACGCCGTTTTCGTCAACGCGGTGCGCAGCCAGTTTTCCTGGAAGCCGTAATGGATGCCGCCGCCGTGATTGACTGCCGCGCGGATGCGCTTCGCCTCGACAAACGCGAGCTTCGCGGCCCAGTAACCGCCGAAACTGCCGCCCCAGACCCCGATGCGCTGGCCGTCGATGTCGCTCCGTGCTGCGAGATCGGTGATGGCCGCTGAAAACGTGCGTTCCGCACCCGGCTCGCCGTAGCGTAGAGGATTCTCACCGGTGCCCGGGATGTCCATCGTGAACGTCGCCAATCCCGCGCGGTGCAGTATGCGGCTGTTACGGCCGCGATCTTCTTTCCAGCCGTCCACTCCGCCCCAGTGGATCACGACCGGCGGCGGCGCGTCGCACGAAGGGATCTGCAGATAACCGACGATGCGAGTTGCCTCGAAGGGAATCTCGACGACTTGCAACGGGGGATCGAAATGGCGCGCCGCCTTGAGATAGTTGCGCCGTGCGCTGTGATAACACGCCATCTTGCCTGGCGAGCTGGGCACCGGGTAGCGCCCGATGCGGTAATAGTTGAACGCCTTCAAGCAAGCGTCGTGAATCTCCGACCCGCTCGCACCTTCGCGCTCAAGTTGCGCGGCGCGCGCTTCGTAACGCGCACCGATCTTCGACCATTGCTCGGCCCAATGATCACGATCGAGGTTTTTCATTTCCCGGAACGCTTCCTCGACATCGGCGCGCAAGGCGGTTTCGAACGGCGCGCGCTTCCCCACGCGCTGCAACGCGTCTTGTTTTACTTCGTCCAGCGTGCGCTCCCGCGCTTCTGTCATTTCTCGGGCCCTGCATAGATGCCCGCCGTGTCCGGGAACATCGATTTCACGATCTTGAACTTCGTGATGTCCACCGTGCCGTCCATGTGGAGGAACATGGTCGCGTCGCGGTAGAGTTTTTCGATGCCGAAATCCAGCATCGTGCCGTTGCCGCCGTGCAGTTCGACCGCATGCTGGCATACTTTCAGCACTTCTTCGGAAGCAAAGAGCTTCGCCATGCTGCACAGGTAATCGGCTTCCGGCGCGCCTTCGTCGGTCGCGCGTGACGCCTCGCGCAGCATGCCGCGCACGGCGTGCAGCTTCGTTGCCATCTCCGCGAGCCGGATTGCGGTCGACTGATGCTTGATCAGTATGCGCCCGCCCTGCACGTAGTTCTGGACGTACTCTGCGGTGCGCTCGAAAGCCGCAATGCCGATGCCGAGGTTCTTCGAGGCCTGGATGATGCGGCCGGGGCGCGAATAATGTCCGGCGCGACGCGCGATCGCATCGTTTTCCGCGAGGCAGTGATCGCGCGGGACCCGGCAATCCTCGAACACCATTTCGCCGTTGTTCATGAAGCGACCGCCGAGCGTCTCGTTGCAGCGCATGACGGTGAAACCGGGCGTGCCGCGCGGAATGAGGAAGCTCGAGGTCCCCTCTTTCATGGGATAGCCCGGCCGCGTGTTGGCATAGACGACGTAGAGCTTGGCGTCGTAACCGTTGCTCACGAACTGCTTGCGGCCGTTGATGATCCACTCGTCGCCTTTCAGGACCGCCTTGGTCTGGAACGCGGTCTCCGGCGTGTCGTAACCCAGCCAGCGATCCGACGCACCGCGCGGCTCCGTCGAGCAGTGCGCGAGCAGGAACGTCGGATCGGCAACGATCTTCGGGAACCAGTATTCCTGCAGATGGCGCGGCGCGATGTTCTGGAGCAGCGTGGAGACCTTCCAGACCTGCACCAGCTTGTCAGCGAGCCCCGAATCGCCGCGCGCGATCTCCTCGGCCATCACCGCGAAGGTCTGGTGCTTGGTCTTCGGGTCGAGCGGCGTGCCGCCGAACTCCTCCGGCACACCGAGCGTCCGGATACCGATTTCACTCGCCACCTCGAGGATCTTGCGCGGCAGCCGGTCTTCCGGCGTCATCACCCACTCGCGCTGCCAGTGCTGGCGGATGAACGGGATGACGTGCTCGTTTACGAAGGCGCGGCACGCATCGCGCATCATGCGTTGTTCTTCAGCGAGCCCGCGATCATCAAGGTACATCACACTTCCTCCGCAATCAGATTGAAACGTTCCGGCCGGCGATCGAGCATAGGAGTAAGCCGCGCGTGCCATCAAGGACTGGATTGACTATTTCTTGGAGAATCGTGTGGCGCGCTCAACGCGCACTTTTGTTTGCACAACGCCCGGCTGCGCGACTAAACTGCGGGTCAAATTCGGATCCATCCTGCGTGCGAACACACGAGAGAATCACTGCGCGCGGGTGTAAACATAAGCCGGTTCTCCCGAGGAGTCCGCTGTGCTGGAAGCCATCGTAAGCGGGCTTGCCGCCCTCCTGACGCCGCAAGCGCTCGTGTTCATGCTGATCGGCGTCGTTTACGGGCTCATCATCGGCATACTGCCTGGCCTGGGCGGCGTCGTCGCGATGGCGCTGCTGCTGCCTTTTACCTACGGTTTCGAGCCCGCCGCGACGCTTGCGCTGCTGCTCGGCGCACATATCGCGACGGTGTGGGGAGACTCCGTTACCAGCATACTCTTCAGCGTGCCGGGATCGGCAAAGGGACTCTCCCTTTGCTTCGATGGCTACCCGATGACCAAGCAGGGACAGGCGACGCGTGCGCTTGCCGCTTCAGCGACCGGTGCGCTGCTCGGTGGGGTGATCGGTGCGGTTTTTCTCGCGCTGTCGATCCCGCTCATCCGTCCGGTAATCCTCGCGTTGGGCCCGAGCGAATATCTGATGATGGCGCTGTGGGGACTCACCATCATCGCCACCTTCAGCGAAGGCTCGCTCATCAAGGGTCTTACCGCCAGCGCGCTCGGCGTGCTGGTCGCCTTCATCGGCATGGACGTCGTGACCGCGACGCCGCGCTTCACCTTCGGCAGCGTATTCCTGATGGACGGCATTTCTTTCCCGGTGGCGATGATCGGCCTGTTTGCCGTGGCCGAGATGATGAAGCTTTATCTCAAGGGCACCGCCATCGTGGACCGCTCGCTCATCACCGAAGTGAGCACGGTATGGCAGGGGATCCGGGACGCGTTTCAGCATTGGTGGCTGGTGATGCGCTCGAGCCTGCTCGGTCTTTGGATCGGCGTGCTGCCGGGCGTGGGCGCGAGCGTGGCGGGGCTTGCCGCGTACGCGCAAGCGATGCAAACCTCGAAAAATCCCGAAAGATTCGGGAAGGGCGCAGTGGAAGGCGTTATTGCCCCGGATGCGACCATGGGCGCCAACGAGGGCGGCGGACTCATGCCGACACTCGCCTTCGGCATCCCGGGCGGCGAAAGCATGGCGCTGCTGCTCGTCGCTTTCATCGGCCTGGGTATCGTACCCGGACCCGAGATGCTCACCAAGAACCTGAGCCTGGTGTTCAGCATGGTATGGATCATCGTGCTCGCGAACGTGCTCGTCACGCTGATCGGCCTTGCGATCTGTCCGTACCTCGCGCGCCTGCCGACGCTGCACGCCAACCTCATGGTGCCGATCGTGCTGTGCGTTTGTTTTGTGGGCGCGTTTGCGACGCGCGGACACATCGAGGATGTGATGGTCGCGTTCGTGTTCGGTATGCTGGGCTACCTCATGGACAAGTACCACTACTCGCGCGCGAACTTCGTGATCGGCATGGTCCTCGCGACGATGATCGAGCGCAACCTGCACATCTCGCTCACGCTGCACGGCGAATTCTTCATCTTCACGCGGCCGCTGACGCTGATCCTGTTCATTCTCGTTATCGTCACGACGGCGCTCCCGTTCATTAGAAGCTGGCGCAAGAAGAAATCCCTATCCGCCGGTGCTGGAGCACAGAGAGGAGTGGCGTGAGATCAGGAGTTCATAAAGTCGTGGAGCCGGTAGCATGAGCCGGCGCGTGCAGGAAAACATCATTGCGGGCGCAATCCTGTGCGTCTTCATCGGTGTGATCGTCATGAGCCTCGGCTACGGCCCGCGGGCGCGCATGATTCCGCTGCCGCTCGCGACTTTGGGCATCATCCTGATCGTGATCCAGATCGTGTGGCAGAACCTGCGTTCGACCGACGACTTGCAATTGGACATGCTGCAGATGCTCACGCGGCAGGCTGAAAAAGAAGGCGCTGCGTCGCCGATACCAGAGGACGGTGCGAAGCTCAAATCGTCGTGGCGGCGTGAACTGACCGCACTCGCTATCGTGGCTGCGCTCGTGGCGCTGATCCTGCTGGTCGGGCCGATTCCCGCCGTGTTCGTCTTTACGACGGCCTACTTTTTACTGAGCCGCCACTATTCGTGGTTCGCGGGGCTCGTTTACACTATCGCATTCACCGTGACGATCTACCTGTTGTTCGTGGTGGCGCTGGAGGTGCAGCTCTATCACGGGCTGCTGGAACCGTTGGTGGAGCGATTCAGATAGCGGTGCGCGTACCGCGCTGTCGCCGCACCGGAACACATCATTCATGTCAACACTCATCACACACGGAGGAACGAAGCTATGAAAACGCGATGGAAGCTGCTGGCCGCGTCGCTGCTCGCACCCGGATTGCTGGGGGTCTCGGCGAGCGCATACAGTCAAGCGTCGGATTTCTACAAAGACAAGGTGCTCAACATCATCGTCGCGGGCGGACCGGCAGGCGGTCATACGCGCTATGCCCGGCTGATCGGGCCGTATCTGCAGAAGCACACCGGCGCGCGCGAAGTGCGCATTACCAACATGCCGGGCGGCGGCGGTCTCAAGGCGGCGAACCACATCGTGCGTGTGAAACCCGACGGCATGAACATTTTCTTCGGCAACGTCGCAACGCTTATTCTCGCGCCGCTCGCGGGCAGCCCGGGCGCGCAGTTCGAACCGGAGAAGTTCACCTTTCTGGGCCGCGCGACGAGTGAGCCGCGCCTGCTGACGGTGGGCGGCAAGTCCGCCATCCAATCGTTCGAGGACGTAAAAAAGCTCGGCCG
>DATFGD010000162.1:0-2518 GCA_035249725.1 Burkholderiales bacterium | reverse complement strand
GTGGATGCGAAGCAGACGGGGTGGTGCAGCGTTTCAAGGAGAAAAAAATGCAGTCGCGCTTCTTTGTGTTCCTGCTGTTGATCGCCTCGGTCGCGAATGCGGCAGACAATTATCCGAACCGCCCGATCCGCATGATCCTGCCGGTCGCCCCGAGCGGCGGCTCGGACATCACCGCGCGCGCGATCAACCCCAAGCTGATCGAGTACCTGGGCCAGCAGGTCATCATCGACAACCGCCCCGGTGCGGGCGGCACAAACGGCATGGTGCTCGCGGCACGCGCGGCGCCCGACGGCTATACGCTCATCCAGAGCTCGATCGGGCCGACGGCGGTGAACATCACGCTCGACAAGAACCTGCCGTACGACACGCTGCGCGATTTCACGCCGATCGCGCGCGGCGTCTCGGCGCTCAATATCCTGGTGGTGCACCCGACGCTGCCGGTGCATTCGGTGAAGGATCTCATCGCCTACGCCAAGAAGAATCCGACCGGGCTCAACTACGGCTCGTCCGGGATCGGACACGCGGATCATCTCGCGGCGGAGCTGTTCAATTCGATGGTCGGCGTGAAGATGCAGCATATCCCGTACAAAGGCGGCGCGCCCGCCATGACGGAACTGCTCGGCAATAACATACAGCTCATTTTTTCCACGGTGTCCACCGCGATCACGTTCATCAAGGCGAACCGCATCCGCCCGATCGCGGTGACCTCGGCGAAGCGGGTGAGCCTCTTTCCGGATGTTCCGACGGTGGCGGAAGCCGGCGTGCCGGGCTTCGCGGTGGACAACTGGTACTGTTTTCTCGGGCCGAAAGGCATGCCGAAGCCGATCGTCGCGCGGCTGCATCGGGAATTGAACCGCGCGCTCGATCAGCCGGACGTGAAGCAGCGCCTCGAAGGCCTCGGCATCTTTCCCTTCCCGCTGGCGACGCCCGAAGCGTTCGGCGATTACATCCGCTCGGAGATCGAGAAGTACGCCAAGGTGATCGCGGACGCCGGCATCCAGGCGGCGCACTAAGCCCTAAGGTCTGGGCGAGATCGCGCGGCGGATGCGGTGGCCGACCGCGTAGGCGGCCATGAAACCGCCGATCGGAAGCAGCATCAAGCCTCGTGTAAGCCTGCGCGTCACGCGACGGCGCGTACTTGTCGCCATTTCTTCCATCGCCGGCGGCGCGAGCTGGCGCCGGCGCTCCCGCATGCGGGCGCCGAGCTCCGGCAGCCGGTCTCGCAGCAGCCGGTCGGCGGCCGGAAGCGACGTGGTCTCCTCGTCGGCCACGTGATGCATCACATTGCACATGAGCTCCATGAACCGCACGTCGTATTCGGGACTCGCCGGCTGCGTGGTTCTGAGCAGCGCGATGAGCCGCCGCATTTCATCGTGCTCGGGCACGCTCTTGTCCACGAGAGATGGGTCCACGGTGCGCATCGCGGGATAGAAGATCTCTTCCTCGAGTTGGGCGTGCACCTCCAACTCGAGACAGATGGTGTCGGCGAGCGCGCGTTTTGCGATCGGTGAGAAATCGATGCGGTAGCCGTGAAAAGTGGCCAGCACCCGCGCATGGTCGTCGCGGATGATATTGGTGGCCGAAGCGGAAACGCCTTTTGTCGAAGTGTCCATTTGCCGGTCCTCCGGTTACTTGCGATCTTTGAGGCCGCCGGCGCCGGCCTGGGATGCGCAATGGGCGCAGCAATAAAACTTGCCGCCCGCTTCCATGCCGTGGCCGACGATTCTGCAGTCGCAGTGCGCGCAGGTGGGTGCCAGCACGTGGATCGCGCACTCGAAGCTGTCGAAAACATGGGATTTTCCGGCCATCTTGACCTCGAAGGCCTTGTCGTAGTCGTTGCCGCAGAGTTCACAGGTTGCCATCGCGGGTCCTTTCAACAAGGGTTGCCAAAAGGATAGGACCGTCCGGCCCTCTGGGCGTTCTGGCGGAAAGCGTGCGCCCACCGCCTTGACACAAGCGGCGGCGCAGATTCAACATGGTTTCAGTCGGGTTGAAGGAGCGAGCCGTGGAAGATACCCAGAAGCAAAAGCGCCGCTACGTCTACGATTTTCACAACATGACGAAACATTCCCTGCTGGGTAAGACGTCCACTTCCGAGGGCGCGTCATTTACCGGCGAGCGGATATATTGCGGGCTGGTCACCAAGAAGCGCGGCACCGGCTCCCGTGCCCACTATCATCCGGATGAGACGTTCAACTACGTGCTGCAGGGCACGCTAAAAGTCAACATGGATGGCGAGGAATTCCTGGTGCCCAAAGGTCAGCTACTCCACATTCCGCCCAACATGGTGCATACGGCGGTCGCGGCGGACGAAGAGGATGCGGTCTATCTGGTGTGGCGCGATATTGCGAGCGAGAAGCTCGGCAAGGCCACTACCGTGGAAGTTTAATCGTCCCCGCCGAAGGTCGTTACGACTTCTTCTCGTTCCAGTACGCTGCCTTCTCCGGCAGCATCCAGCGGATGCCGCCGCGCGGATCGCTCTTGTCGCCGAGATAACGCGGAATGATGTGGACGTGCA
>DATFGD010000161.1:0-3075 GCA_035249725.1 Burkholderiales bacterium | reverse complement strand
TCGATCCTTGTCCGGACGATCCGTAGGTGAGCTTGCCGCCATGCGCGCGCGCTTCCTTCACGAAGTCCTTGATGTTTTTTGCGGGTACCGATGGGTGAACGACCATCAGGTTTGCGATATTGCCGACCAGGGTGATCGGGGCGAAATCGCGCAGCGGGTCGAGCTTCAGGCTCGGCCGCACGATCGGGCTGATCGTCAGTATCGGGGATGCGACGAGCAGCGTGTGCCCGTCCGGCGCGGCTTTCGCGACGGCTTCGAGCGCGAGGCTGCCGCCGGCGCCGGGGCGCGGCTCCGAAACGACGCCATGCTTGAACGTATCGCGCAAACCCTCCGAGAGGACTTGCCCGATGACGAAACCCGATCCGGTCGGGAAAGGCAGAACCAGCCTGATGCCTTTCGACGGAAAGGGCTGATCCTGCCCGTAAGCCGCCCCTGCCAATAACATTGCCGCCGAGAAAAGGAAATGCCTGAAAGTCACCCAGCCTCCTCGTGATGTTATGTGACGTGCGGGCCGTGCCGCACGATCGAGAGCTTCGTCGACGGATTCTACAACGAGCACCTCGTCCTTACTCAGGTCGAGAGAGTCCGGTACAAGGGCTGTGCAAGTCGTCTCAGCGCAGCACGAGCCAGTGCCACGATGCGATGCCGAGCACGGTCATGGCGACTGAACCGATGACGTGGGCCGCAATGACCGCTGCCGCAGCCGACCAATTGCCCTGCTGCAGCAACGATACGATTTCGGCCGAAAAGGTAGAGAACGTCGTAAGGCCGCCGCAGAATCCCGTGATGATGAGAAGCCGCCATTCGGGCGACACGAGAGGCGTATCTGCAAAGTATGCGATCGCGAACCCCACGATGTAGCCACCGAGCAAATTCACCGCGAGCGTTCCGGGCAAGAGCGCCGGAAAGACGCCATTGAGCTTGAGCGACATCGCCCAGCGTAACAGGCCGCCCGCCGCCGAACCGATTGATACCGCGAGGATGGCTTTTAGCATTCAGGTCCTTTCTTATTGTTTACGCGTCGACACGGAGTATCGCGGCTGAACGAGATTTTCTCAATCATGAAGGGGTGCAGATGCCAGCATTGTCTGGAGTTACCCACGCTCCATCAGATCAGTTTTTTTCAACGAACGTCGGCGTTTATGCGGCGTCCCATAGATACGCTTTGTCAGCGCAGCCTTCGCCAAGCTCGATAAAAACCGCGACAGCAAGCTCTCTCGCGAGGAGCATGCCGCGGCACCCGAACATGCTGGCGATAAACGCGGCGCCCCCGCCGCAGGCGGTTCGGGTGGCGGTTCGCAAAGCAAAGGGTCGAAATACTAGCGTATTTCCGAAGCACTGCTTCCGGAGTCTGTGCCAGATGCCCGCGAGACGAAATAGCTCGCGGGCATTTTTACTTATGGGCTATGCGGTGGCGACGTCATATGGTCGAGCCAACAAAACTGCCGCTGAAGAATGCGGCGAACATCCGCGCCTGACTCAGTGGCGCGCAAAAACACTCGTCTTGCCGCGCTCGTCGAACAGTATCGTCGTATAGGGTTCCTTGTTTCCGCCTTCCATGCCCGGAGAGCCGGCCGGCATCCCCGGAACGGACAGACCGCGCGCAGTGGGTCGCTCCTTGAGCAATCGCTTGATTTCCCGCGCGTGCACATGGCCTTCTATCGCGTATCCCTCCACCACCGCGGTGTGGCAGGCGCCGAGTTTCTCCGGCACGCCCAGGCGCTGACGAACGGGCCGCGTGTCCGGCACGTCGATCGGCTTCACACTGAAGCCGTTGGCGCGCAGATGGTCGATCCACGCGCCGCAGCAGCCTCAATTGGCGTTCTTGTACACCTCGATCGACTGCGCTCCATAGACGCCCGGCACGAAGGCCGCCATGGTGATGCAGTACAGGATGGCTTTGAGGATGTTTCGCATCGCGTTCTCCTTTCAAACTTTGGACAGTATCAAGTGTACCGGTTCAGAAGTCTGCTTCTGAACTTATTGGTGGTCTGTCCCTGAATTTGAGGACGCGGGTGGGTTGTGTCGAGCCGCAGGCACGCTTCTGCCAACCGCATGTGATTTTTACAGCGGAGCCCCTGTGTCCACTCCCATGCCGGCTGCTTGGATTTATTGCAAACGGCTGGCAGTGGCTTTCGCCCGGTACTCCCTGACTTCGCGCTCCAGACTCACAAGTTCCCCGCAGGGCAGCACACAGATCTGTCGGAGCGCGTTGAGATGCTCTTCTGCCCCCGCAAGGTCGGCGTTCAACAGATAGGCTTCGCCGAGGTACTGGTGCGTGCTGCGATGGCGTCTATCGAGCTTCAGCGCCTGCTTGTAATGTTTGAATGCAAGCTCGTGCTTCTCCGCCTTGTGGTAGGCGAAACCGAGAGCGCTCTGGATGTCGGCGTTATCGGGATACCGTCGCGCCGCGCGCTCGAAGTGCTGTATGGCGTGCTTCCAGTCTTGGCGCTCGGCAGCCAGCTTGCCGCTGGAATAATCGCGGTCGGAGCCGATGGCGGGCGCGTCATCCTCACAGGAATCGGCGGCGGCAGGCGGCAGCGTCAGGGCGGCCAGCATCACGAGGAACACCCATCCCGCTGCCGAGCGCAGCATGACCGGCGGCTTCTCGATACCACGTCGCATGTTGGCCTCCATCATCGCTGAGCGAGATACGCTTTCGCGCGCGTCAACTCGGGACGCGCGGTATCGGCGTTCTTGGTGAGTTCGACGAGCTTCGCGTAGTAATCGCGCGCCTTCTGGCGGTCGCCGGCGCCTTCCGCTGCCAGAGCAGCGCCGTAGTAGCCGCGCAGCCGGTTCGGCTCGCGCACATGCGAGGCTTCGTATTCCTTCATCGCGAGCGCGGGCTGCTTCAGTTCGAGCAGCATGTCGCCCAGCAACTCGCGCGCGGGCACGATGCGGCCGGGCGTGACGATATGCTTCTCTTTCTTGTCTTCCAGATCGGCCGCGGCGCGCATGAACTTGAGCGCGTCTTCTGTCTTGCCTTGCCCAAGCGCAATGCATCCGGCGACGGCGAGCCGCTGAACTTCAACTTCGGTGGCCCAATAGTTGTTCTTCGCGTCCTGCAAGGCTTTG
>DATFGD010000160.1:0-8952 GCA_035249725.1 Burkholderiales bacterium | reverse complement strand
ACGCCGTGCAGGGCTGGTCATGCAGGGTCGGGGCCGCTATGCTTCGCGGTGCGCTACGAAAGCACCGCTTTCGCTACAAACGAAACATTTGCATGGCATAACGACCGGCGAGCGTCGTTACGCTCTGCCCTCACCCCCGCCCCTCTCCCGCATCGCGGGCGAGGGGAGATTTGTGGTGCGGACGTCTTGTCGACTATGCACGAGGATAAATAGGAGGAAAGGATGAGGCGATCCCTCGGATTCGTATGCAGTATCCTCGTCACGGCGATGCTTGCGGCCCTACCCGCCGAGGCACAGAACTATCCCGTTCGTCCGGTGCGGATTCTCGTGCCGCTCGCCGCGGGCGGCGGCATGGATACCGTCACGCGCGGTCTGGCGCAAAAGCTTGCGGACAGTCTTGGCCAGAGCGTCGTTGTGGACAATCGCCCGGGCGCAGGCAGCCTGGTCGCGCTCGACATCCTCTCCGGGTCGGCCGCGGACGGCCACACCCTCATGATGATCAGCGCAACGACCGTGATCTACCCCATCCTCTACAAGTCGCGCTATGACGTCGTGCGCGATTTCACGCCGGTTGGACAGATGACGGCTCAGGGGTACGCGCTCGTCGTTCATCCCTCGATCGCGGCGAAATCCGTCTCGGAGTTCGTTCAGTACATCCGCGCGAATCCCGGCAAGCTCAATTACGCCTCTTCGGGCATCGGCAGCCCGATACACATGAGCACGGAGCTCTTTCAGATCGCCACCGGCACACGCATGACGCATGTACCGTTCAAGGGCATGGGCGCGGCGTACGCGGATCTCGTCGGGGGTCGCATACAGCTCTCCTTTGCGACCATCATTTCTTCCCTGCCTCACGTCAACGCGGGACGGCTGCGCGCGCTCGCCGTGACACCGGGAAAGCGGGCACCCGCGATGCCCAGCGTCCCGACGCTCACCGAAGCCGGTGTGCCGGTGGTCGTTGTAAACTGGTACGGCCTCATCGCACCGCCCAAGACGCCCAAAGGCATCGTCGAGCGCATCAATTCCGAGGCGGCGAAGGCGATGCAAGCGCCGGACATGACCAAGCGCCTGACCGCAGAGGGCTCGGAGGCGGCGCCGAGTACACCCCAGACCTTCACGGCCCACATCCGCGCCGAGCAGAAGCAGTGGAGCAGCGTAATCAAGCAGGCCGGCATCCGGCCGCAGTAGGCAGCGAACAGTTAAGAGGACGAGACATGACCACGAACGTACTAACGCATTACGACATCGACGTTGAGGATATCGAATACCTGCGCCACGGCGACAAGCCGCTGCTTGCCCGCGTGTACAAACCGCGCGGCACGGGCCCGTTTCCGCTCATCATCGACATCCATGGCGGCGCATGGTGCAAGAAGGATCGCACGAGCGACGCCGGAACCGACGAGCCGCTCGCCCGCAGCGGTGTGGTCGTCGTCGCGCTCGATTTCCGCATGGGCCTGGAGGGACGTTATCCCGCCTCGATCGCCGACATCAACTATGCGATCCGCTGGTCCAAGGCCCGCGCAGCGGAATTCGGCGGTCGGCCCGACCGCGTCGGCATACTGGGTGTGTCGAGCGGCGGCCATCAGGCGATGCTCGCCGCAATGCGGCCCGACGATCCGCGCTATACGGTTCTTCCGCTCCCGCGCGGCGCGAAAGGGGATGCCTCGGTCGCCTGCGTGGTGCTGTGCTGGCCGGTAATCGATCCGCTCGGCCGTTATGAATACGCGCAAAAAATGAAAGACGGCCCGCACGCCAGGCAGGCGCAGGAGTGGATTCACTGCCACAACCAGTACTGGACCGACGAGGCCGCCATGGCCGAAGGCAATCCGACCCGTGCCCTCGAGCGCGGCGAGCCGGTACGGATGCCGCCGGCCGTCTACATCCAAGGTACTGCGGACGTCGCGCATCCGGTCCCCGACCGCGAGCGTTTCATCGCGGCCTACCAGAAGGCCGGCGGGCGCGTGGAGTTGCATCTGTACGAGGGCGTGGGCGAAGCGTTCATTACCAATGACCCGAATTCGGCGGCCGCATCGGCGGCGGTCGAGCGCATCATCGAGTTCGTCCACCGCGAGCTGGATTAAGTCGCCGTCCGGCGACAGTGCACAAAAGGTCACTGTGCGGCGAGAAATCGCTTCTCGCTGCCGCTTGATTGCGGTTAACATTACGTCCGCCGCGCCGGTCGTTCGCAGGACAATTCGGTCGCGCGACACGCAGGACTGTCCGTATAAGACCAACATGCGCGACCTCAACGCGAGGCCGCGCAGCCAAGAAGAATCTCAACAAGAAGAAGAATGACCGTCGTGCCGCGTGACGGCATGTGCTTATTATTTGTGCAGGATCGCAGTAACTTGTTGAACGATGGGAGGGTTACTTGTTCAGATCGCTATTCAAGCATAACCGTACGGTTAAGCTTGGCGGCGCCGCGCTGGCGCTCGCCGTCCTCTTCGCACTCGTCTGGTTCACCATACATGCGCCTGAACGCGGGCGCGATTCCCAGGTCATCGCCATGGAACGCGATTCGGCGCAGTTCTTCGCGATCGAGCGCGGCATCACCGCGCTTGCGCAAGACGTGCGGGGCGGCGCTGCGCAGAGCATCGGCCTTGCGGCGGATTACGCGCTGGTGCACCTCAATGACGGGACACGCTATTACGTGCGCATCGACCATCAGCGCGCGCTGCTCGCGCCGGTGCTGAAGGACGGTGTGGCGGGCGCCGGTCCCGCCGTGTTCTCTCTGGGGGAAGTCCATCCGCCAGCCCCGCCCCTAACGGTATTCGCGCGCCGCTTCGACAATCCCAACGTGGTCTCGCTGTTCGGCACCGTACTGATTCTTGGTCTGCTGATCTTCATGATGAACCCGATGCGCAGCGGCCTCTTCAAGACCGCGCGCCGTCCCGATACCCGTTTTGCGGACGTGATTGGGATCGATGAGGCAAAGGAGGCGCTGCAGGACATCGTGGCCTACCTCAAGGATCCGCAGAAGTTTTCAGAGCTGGGAGCCGCGCCGCCCAAAGGGGTGGTGCTCGAAGGTCACGCCGGCGCAGGTAAGACGTTGCTCGCGCGTGCGGTCGCCGGTGAAGCAGGCGTGCCGTTCATCGCGCTCGCGGGCAGCGATTTCAGCGACATGTTCCTCGGCGTCGGCGTGCGGCGCGTCAAGAAGCTGTTTGCGCTGGCCCGGCGAACCGCGCCCTGCGTCGTGTTCATCGACGAGATCGACGGACTCGGCAAGCGTTCGGGCGCGAGTTCCGCGGCGGAGACCGAGAACAACCGGATCATCAACGCGCTGCTGGTCGAACTCGACGGCTTCACCGCGAATTCCGGCATCGTCGTCCTCGGCGCCACCAACAATATTCGAAATCTCGATCCGGCGTTGATCCGCCCCGGGCGCTTCGATCGCACCTGCACCGTCGGATTGCCGAACGTCGAGGAGCGCGAGGCTTTGTTTGCGCTCTACGCGGGACGGTTGCGGACCGACGGCAAGACCGATTTTCGGCCGCTCGCGCGGCTGGCCACCGGCCTTTCGCCGGCCTCCATTGCCAATGCGGTGAACGCGGCAGCGCTGCTCGCGGCCAAGGAAGCGGCGGCGGCGGTCACGCAACTCCATTTTCAGCGAGTGCTCGAGCAGCAATTGATGGGCGGACCGGCCGCGGTGGGCCAATCGATGATGAACCCGCCCGAGCGGCATCGCATCGCGGTTCACGAGGCCGGGCACGCGATCGTCGCCAAGCTTCTGGACGTCGGCATCGTCGAGAAAGTAAGCATACTGAAGCGCGGGCACGCGCTCGGTGTCACGCTCGTGACCGACGACGAGGACGTCATCCTGCAAAGCGAAGCGCAATGGCGTGCGCGCATGCTGATGCTCCTTGCCGGCCGCAGCGCCGAGGCGCTCGGCCTCGGATCGATTTCGACGGGCGCGGCAAACGATCTCGAGCGCGTGTCGAGCATGGCGTACCGCATGGTGACGGAATTCGGATTCAGCAAGCGCATCGGCCCCTTCAGCTATGCGGGTCTGCCCGAACGGGAACGCCGGCTGACGGACTATCCGGAAGTGATCGCGGAAGCGCGGGATATCGTGAAGGATCTGGAGCGGGAGTGCGACGCGCTGCTCTCGGCGCATCGCGTGGCCCTGGACCGGCTCACGGCCGAGCTGCTGGAGCACGAGACCGTGAGCGGCGAGGTCGTCGAAGCGTGTCTCGCGTCGAGCGGCACCCCGCACGACCCCGGCGCGCGCGCCGTCCGCCCGCTTACGCTGGTCGCGTGAATCAGGTGCAGCCGCGCAGCAGGTAGATCAGGAAGAGCACGGGGATCGGAACACCGAGCAGCCACAACAGGATATAACCGATCTTCCCGCGCGCAACGGCACCCCGCGCCGATTGGGAGAAGCGCATGATCCGTCCTTAAGCAAAGAGCGGCGGATCCCCGCCGCCATACCGGTGGGCGGCGCTACAGGCGTCCGGTCAAAAGCAGGATCAACAGTACCAGCGCGATCAGGCCCGCGATCCCACTGGGCCCATAGCCCCACGAGGCACTGTAGGGCCAGGCCGGCAGCGCGCCGATCAGCACCACGATTAGAACGATCAATAAAATTGTTCCGACCGACATAGGAATGCTCCTTTCCTTTGTTGCGTACTTGCATCCCTCTGTATCGCGCGCCGGCACGGCTTGCGGCCCGCGGTTACACGGACGTCCTCCAGGCGCGACCGACTTTCCGCCGGCCATTCATGCTGTTGCAGGCTTGCACCGATGCCTGTGGCGCCGCCTGCACTCCGGTTAGACCGCGAATCGCAAGACAGTTCTTATGACTGCCGGCAGAAATGGGCGGCGTCGCCTTGATGCGACAGAGTTTCAAAAAAAGTAAGCGAATGGGAATTTGGCGCCGTTTCGTTGTCACAGAATTGTCGCCCTGCAGACAACGCCAACGGAGGGCAATTGCAGAATTCCTCGAAAGACGACGTGCGCGGAACGGTGGTGCGCTATGCGGATTCGGCCACGCAAAGCGAGCGCACCCACGAGCGCGCGAGCCGTACCTGGGTTGCAGCACGGCTTGCTCGGATCAAACGATATGAATACGGCGGAGAGTACGATCCCGGCGCCCGCTATGACGGGCCGCTCTATTTCGTACCGAATGACACTTTGGTCGGTGTGAAGCGGGCGCGCGGGCTGGGCATTGCGACCGAAGGGGATCTCTTCGGCGGTGTTGTGCCGCATCCATTCATCGCGACGAAGACAATCACGCACCCACTCGTGTCTTCCGACGCATTTGCTCCGGAAGGCTGGTCGGATACCTTCGCGGCCCGGGTAAAGGACGCGGTTTTTCCCGGCTACTCCGCTTTTACGCGAGAGGACGCGCGGATTGCAGCGCGAAGAGCGCTCGAGCGCGGCAGCGCCCGCGTGAAGCTCGCGCGCGGTATTGGCGGCCTCGGCCAGGAAATCATCTCATCGCTCGAGGAACTGGACGCGCTTCTGGAAAAGATCGGGGCGGAGGTGCTGTGCCGGGACGGTGTCGTCATCGAATGGAACCTCGACGAAGCGACGACCTACAGCGTGGGGCAGGTGCGTGTCGCGGGCCTGCGGGCGAGCTATTGCGGGACGCAGCGCACGACGCGCAACGCCGACGGCGCGGAAGTGTACGGCGGGTCGGATCTGCTCGTCACGCGCGGCGGTTTCGAGGCACTGCAGGACGTCGACCTCACGCCCGAGGCGCGACTCGCAGTCGAGCAGGCGCGCAAGTACGATGCCGCGGCGTTCGAGGAATTTCCGGGGTTTATCGCTTCCCGCCGCAATTACGATGTCGCGCAGGGCTTGAACGGCGGCGCCCGGCGCTGTTCCGGGGTGCTGGAGCAGTCATGGCGGATCGGCGGGGCAAGTCCTGCCGAAGTCGCCGCCCTCGACGTGTTTCGCAGCGACCCCGAAGTGCGAGCCGTGCACGCTTCGACCGTAGAGGTGTACGGCAAAGCGGAGGTACCCGCTCGCGCCACCGTGCAATTCAGCGGCGAAGACGAGCACACCGGGCCGATCAGCAAGTACACCGTCGTCGAGCCGTATGCAGACGCGCGTTGAAGCACTCGAGATCGCCGTCGGGGACGCGCAGATCGCCGCCACGCTGCTCTCTCCGGCGGCAAAGATACCCGGGGTGCTCTTCGTGCACGGCTGGGGCGGCAGCCAGGAACAGGATCTGCTGCGCGCACGGGAGGCAGCAGGCCTGGGATGCGTGTGCATGACCTTCGACTTGCGCGGTCACGTGGCGACCGAGCAGCAGCGCGAGACGGTCACGCGCGAAGACAATCTGCGTGATCTCCTCGCCGCCTATGACACCTTCGTCGCCCGTCCCGGCGTGGATGCCTCGGCGATCGCCGTCGTCGGCAGCAGCTATGGGGGTTATCTCGCGACGCTGCTCACCACGCTGCGCCCGGTTTGCTGGCTCGCGCTGCGCGCGCCTGCGCTCTACAAGGACGCACACTGGGACAAGCCCAAACGCCATTGCCACGTCGACCCCGACCTTCCGGCCTACCGCCGGCGCAGCGTGCGGTGGCAGGACAACCGCGCACTCGGGGCGTGTGCCGCGTTCACCGGCGATGTGCTGATCGTCGAGTCGCAGCACGACGACGTCATCCCGCACGCGGTGATCGAGAACTACATGGCGGCCTTTGGCAGGGCGCGCTCGCTCACGGCGCGCCTCATCGAGGACGCGGATCACGGCCTTTCCACCGAGACGGGGCAGCGCGCCTATACCACGTTGCTGCTGAACTGGCTCACCGAGATGGTTGTCGGCGCGCGCACCCATGCGATTGCACCGCACATGAACAACCGGTCTGCCGCGCGCGACGCTGAAGCAACGCCGCGTCCCGGGACGGAATAGAGAAGTCGGTGCTGCGAACTGTGTGCGCGCCGTATACCTGGGTCAGATGGCGCGAGCCGCCTTGAGACGCGCGATGCGAGCGGCGTCGTAACCAAGCCCGCTCAGGATCGATTCGGTATCCGCGCCGAGTTCCGGCGCGGGTTGCACCGGGGCGCGCTCGCCTTTGCAGCGCACGGGTGGAGCAACGGCCCGGTAGGCCCCACCGGGCGCAGGCGCGTGCGTTATCTCGGTGAGCCGGTCGTATTGCGCGACAAACGGGTTTTCGAGCGCCTGCGCTACGTCGAGTACCGGCGCTGCGGGGACCGCGCCGCCAAAAATCGCGAGCCATTCGCCGGTTGCACGCTTCACGAGTTCGGCCTCGACCATTTCGTTGACGCGCGCGCGGTTCGCAAGCCGATCGGCAAAGGTGCGAAAGCGCCCGTCCGCCGCCCACTCGGGGTGTTCCAATGCGCGGCATAAGGCGGGCCAGAACTTTTCCTTGTTGCACATGATGTAAATCCACCCGTCCGCGGTGCGGTAAAGCTGGCACGGCGTGAGCGAGGGATGCGCCGAACGCGGCAGGCGCTCCTGCTTGTAGCCTGTGTTGAGATACCAGGTGGCGAGATAGCTCACGTTGAAGAGCGCCACGTCGAAGAGGCTCACATCGACGTCGCGGCCCGCGCCACTCGCCCGCGCTGCGAGCAGCGCAGCCACGAGCGCGTATGCCATGGCGAGACCGCTCATGAGGTCGACGATGGAAAGCCCGCAGCGCGCGGGCGGGCCGCCGGGCTCGCCGGTCAAGGCGAAATAACCGGTTTCCGCCTGCATCAGGAAGTCGAACCCGGGCCATGCCGCACGGGGGCCGTCGCGTCCATACGCGGAGAGGAACGCACAGACGATTTTGGGGTTGTACGCCTTCAGATGCGCGTACGTCAGGCCCAATTTTTCCGGCACGTCGCCGCGCAGATTGCAGGCGAGCGCATCTGCCGAGCGCACGAGATCGTGCAGGACCGCGCGCGCCTCCGGCACGCCGAGGTCGAGCGTGAGGCTGCGCTTGTTGCGGTTGAAAGTGTGGAAGAACTGGCTGTCGCCCGGCGCGAAGAAATGCGGGCCGACCGCGCGCGACATGTCGCCGCCATCGGACGGATTTTCGATCTTGATCACTTCCGCGCCGAGATCGGCGAGATAGAGCGTGCCGAACGGCCCGGCGCCGTATTGCTCTAGCGCGAGCACGCGCACACCCTGTAATGGCAGCACTAACCAAGCCTCACGCGGGATAGCGCTTCACGAGCTGGCGCGCGATGATGATGCGCTGCATCTCGTTGGTGCCTTCGCCGATGGCGAGCAGCGGCGCGTCGCGATAGTGGCGCTCGATGTTGAACTCCGGCGAGTAGCCGTATGCGCCGAGTATGCGCATCGCTTCCATGGAGTTCTCGACCGCCGCCTCGGTCGCATAGAGCTTCGCCATCCCCGCCTCCATGTCGCAGCGTGCGCCGGTATCGTAGGCGCGGGCCGCGGATTCGACGAGCAGCCGCGCCGCCTCGACGCGCGTCGCCATGTCGGCCAGCTTCAACTGGATCGCCTGGTGCTGCGCGATCGGTTTGCCGAAGGTTTCGCGCTGCTGTGCATACGCGAGCGCTTCCTCCAGGCACGCACGCGCAACGCCGACGCCGCGCGCACCGACGTTGATGCGACCGAGCTCCAGTCCCGCAAGTATCTGTTTGAGTCCCTGCCCTTCCGCGCCGCCGATGAGATTTTCAGCCGGCACTTTCACCTCGTCAAACGTCACTTCCCCCGTATCGATGCCGCGGTAGCCCAGCTTCTTGAGCTTGCGCGAACGGAAGCCCATTTCCTTTTCGACGAAAAGAAGGCTCATGCCGCGGTGTGGCGGTTGCGCAGCAGGATCGGTCTTCACCAGTACGGCGAGTGCGCCGCCCTCCACGCTGTTGGTGATCCACATCTTGGTGCCATTGACGGTGTAATGCCCGCCCACGCGCGCGGCACGCGTGCGCACCGCCTGCAGATCGGTACCGCAGCCGGGCTCGGTGAGCGCAATGCCGGCGCGCAGCGACCCGCTTGCGAGACGCGGCAGCAAGCGCTGTTTTTGCTCGCTGGTC
>DATFGD010000159.1:0-5576 GCA_035249725.1 Burkholderiales bacterium | reverse complement strand
AAGGTTTGGCGCGCCTCCGCCGTGATCTTGTCGACACTATCGGCTGCCTTGTTGATGCCGTTTGCTGCCGCGCCGAGATCGGTGATTGTCGCGACGAGCGCCGACTGGTTCTCCGGACTCAGCAGTTGCGTCACCCGCACCATCGTTTCCTGCACCTGCGCCATGACCGCGCTGCCCTGGTCCGTCAGTTTGCTGAGCAGCCCGGCACGCAGCGGTATGCGCGGCGGGTTCCTTGCATCGCCGAGGAGCCGTTCTTTCGATTCGCCTTCGTCGTCAAGCTGCACGAAGGCAAGGCCCGTCACGCCCTGGTAACCGAGCGTCGCGAAAGTGGACCGGGTAATCGGCGCCTTGTCGTCGATCGCGATGCGCACCAGCACGTTGCCCGTCGTCTGCGGGTCGAAGCCGATCTGCACGACCTTGCCGACGTCGATACCGCGATAGCGCACGGCTGCCTGCGGCTGCAGGCCGGACACCGCTTCGCGCGTGGACATTTCATAGACATGGCGCACACCGCCGTCGCGTGTGAGCCACATGGCGAGCGCAACAACCATCCCACCGATGAGCAGCACGAACGCGCCGGCCGCAAGGGCATAAGCTTTGTTTTCCATCGTTTTGTCCTCCCTGTTCTACCGCTAAACGCTATGACAGAACCGGCTTTCTTACACCGCAAACGGATACTCCCGCAGCAGTTCCATCGCACGCTGGCCACGCTCACCGAGAAAGAACTCGTGGACGAACGGATGCGTAAAGGCAATGACATCCTTCGGCGGACCGGAGACGATGACGCGCTGATCGGCAAGGACGGCCACGCGCGTGCTCAGCTCGTAGAGCGTATCGAGGTCGTGCGTCACCATGACGACAGTAAGCCGCAGCTCCTGGTGCAGCGAGCGGAGCAGCAAAACGAAACCATCCGCACTCTCGGGATCGAGTCCCGCCGTCGGCTCGTCAAGCAGCAGCAGCGGCGGGTCCATCACCAGCGCTCGCGCGAGCCCAACGCGCTTGACCATGCCGCCGGAGAGGTCCGCGGGCATCTTGTACGCGTGCTCCGCGCCGAGCCCCACCATCTGCAGCTTGACGAACGCGACATCGTGTATCAAGTCGTCAGGCAGCGTCTTCAGCTCGCGCAACGGGAAGGCGATGTTTTCGAGCACGTTGAACGCGGAGAACAGTGCGCCCTGCTGGAACAGCATGCCGACACGACTCGCGGTGCCCGCCCCGCCGAGGTTTGCGACCGGCCGTCCCAGTATGTTGATCGTGCCTTTCGCGGGGGTCTCCAGGCCGAGAATTTGCCGCAGAAGCGTCGTTTTGCCGGTGCCCGAGCCGCCGACGAGCGACACCACTTCGCCGCGCTCGATCGCGAGATCCAGATTCTTGTGGATGACGAATTCGGCGGTGGGTGTTTTGAATACCGTCCACAAGCCGCGGATATCGACGATATACCGGCCCGTGAAGCCGGACGAGTCGGGTCCGCTTGCCGCGCTCATATGCCAACGTCTTTGAACACGACGGCGAAGATCGCATCCACAATGATCACAATGGTGATCGAGGTCACGACTGAGGCGGTGGTGCCTTTTCCGAGGCTTTCAGTATTCGGTTCAACGCGCAGCCCGAAATGACAGGCGATGAGCGCGATGAGCAATCCGAACACGACCGATTTTCCCAGCGCCAGCGCGAGGTTGGCGATGTCGACTGCTTTCGGCAGCGCGTTCACGAAAAAACTCGGCGAGATACCGAGCACGAGATCGGCGGCGATCATGCCTCCCAGGAGCGCCATAAACGTCGTCCACACGGCGACGAGCGGCATCACGATCGCGAGTGCGAGCGCACGCGGCATGACGAGCCGATAGCCGTGCGCAATGCCCATGACGCGCATTGCATCGAGCTCTTCGGTCACGCGCATGACGCCGATCTGCGCCGTGATCGCCGATCCGGAGCGCCCCGCGATGAGAATCGCCGCGAGCATCGGTCCCAGCTCGCGGATGAGCGAGACACCGAGGATATCGACGATGAAGGCGTCGGCGCCAAACTGTTTGAGCTGCAGCGCGGTCAGGTATGCCAGCACGACGCCGATCAAAAAGCCGACGAGCGCCGTGATCGGCAGCGCGGTTGCGCCGATGCGATACAGGTGGCCGGACATGTCGCGCCACGGGCCTTCGCGCGGATGCATGACGAGCTTCATCACATCGAGCAGCAGTTGTCCGATGAGGCGCGTCAGATCGGTCACGTGTCCGAATATTTGCAGCAGCAGCGCGCCGAGCGCATTGAAACGTGCCTGCCACGTGGGTTCGGGAATCCTGGGCGCCGCAGTGGCATATTTGGCAACCCGCTCGATCACTGCCCGCTGGCTCGGAATCACCTGCACGGCGGCAGGCCACGTGCGTCCCCACCGATTCCAAAGAAGTTGCGCTCCGAGATGATCGAGCCCCTGGATGGGCCGCAGATCCCAGTCTGTCGTGCCCGCCGGCACCGACTGCAGTGCGGCAACAACCGACGTCCACACTTCACGCACCGTGAGCTGCGCTGCTGTCCAATGTCCCACAACGACGGCGCAGGGACCGGTCGAAGTTTGCGTAAGCGTAATTCTGGGCTTGGATGCGTCCGTGGAAGACTGCGGCGTACTGACGGCCATGACGTGCTGCGTTTCCCCTGGGCGAAGCTGAAATGCGATATGGGCTAACGATGAACGAACGTCAATTCTGCCTCTTTTCGGGCGTTTCATTCACCGCTGAAGCGTCGCGCTGAGAGTATGTTGCGCCTGCAATGGACCGATTGCAATGCCGGTGGCAACTGCTGCCGCGAAACGCGACGACCGGCTCGCGCACGCGAAGAAATGCGTAGACGCATGTCGCGGCCGTGTAGCGATCCGGCGACTATCAATCCATACGGCGATACGCGATGATGCGGAATGTCAGATTTCGATGATCGGGTGGAAGCCCTGAGCGAACGAATCAGTGCCAGTGCGGCGCTCTATATCCGGAGGCTCAGAAATCATCCCAAGTTTGCGGAACTGCTGGCTGAACTCGAGAAGCTGGAAGGCACGATTGTTGAAACAGACATCGATCAGACCCTCCGGCGCTTCCTGATTCAGCATCCGTCCGGCACCAAATTACGCGTTTAATCCGCGTTTGGGTGTCTGGCAGGCACGGTAGACGTGCCTGGCATATAGGCATACCATCCGTGCTCGGCATCACTTGGTCTACGAGCACCACCAAAAAAGCCGTACGTTTCCCATTCATGCCGCTGTGGAACCACGGGAGGACGGCATGGCATCCGATGACCGCTTCAAGCGCCTTCAGGCGAGGTGCAGCGGTTTCGCGGCCGAGTTACTGGGCCAACTTGAAAACCACCCCGGTCTGCCCGAGTTGCTTTTATTGCTCGAGGAGATCGACGGGCGGGTATTCCGCAGCGATATCGAGTCAGCGTTGATGACGCTTCGTAAACAGCCGCCGACCCAGAACGCATGATGTGAAAATCGGTGGCGACGAAGGGCTCGCTCAAGCTGATCATCGCCTTTGTGGTGTCGAAGATTGCCGGTGTCGCGCATTTCATGGCGAATACGCGCATCAAAGACGATCTGGAATGACGGACGACCCGGGTCATTCCGGACAAGCCGCCGTGAGGTGAGCAGGATCCAAAATCCAGGCGATCTCGTTGACACCACGCAGCGCTTACGCGAAGCTGGAATGACCCGTTCTACGTTGGAGGAAGCCACATGTTGGACATCATGGATCCAACCATTCCCACCGCGCGCGAATCGATCGACTACGCGCCACGGCCACGCGATTTCACCGGGCTGCGCATCGGATTGATCGAAAACACCAAGAAAAATTCCGAGGAGGTGTTGCGTGCGGTCGCAGAAAAACTCGTGAGGCGGCACGGCATGACCGTCGAGGTGCTGGTGCACAAGCCGCAGCGCGCGCCGCTCAAAGACGCCCAGATTACCGAACTCAAAGGCCGTGCCGATTTCGCGATCGCCGGCGTCGGCGACTGAGGGGCCTGCTCGTCGGGCAGTCTGCTCGACGCCATCATGCTGGAAAAAGCGGGCATACCCGCGGTGCCCGTCATTACCGATGCGTTCGACGGCACCGCGCGTGAAATGGCTGAACTGTGGGGCGTACCCGGATTTCGCTTCGTCATGATGCCGCATCCGCTGGCGAGCCTCACCGCGGACGGCGTGGAGCAGCGGGCGAACGAGCTGATCGAACGCGTCGTGCGCCTGCTGCGCGAGGGACAGCCGTGAACACCACCCCGCCCGCACCGCGGGCACCCCTCCTCATGGGAGGAGGGGAAGAAGCGATGCAAAGCGCGCCGCAAGCGGAGGGCGAAGTCTGCATGCCGATCAACGCGTCCGAACAGATCGAATTCTGCTACGCACGCGGCTGGACCGATGGACTGCCCGTCGTGCCGGCGAGCCGGGCGCTCGTAAGCGAGATGCTCGAAGCAGGCGGTTTAAGAGCGGAGGCGGTGACGGCGGAGATGCCGTCGCGCAAAGTCGCCGTCACTGCAGAGAAGGTGGCGATCAATGCGGTCATGGCGGGGTGCAAGCCGGAATACATGCCGGTGGTTGTTGCAGCGGTGAAGGCGCTCGCCACGCCGGAATTCGGGCTCCATCACGTCGCCTCTGCGCTAGCGGGGCCGACGATTGTCATACTCGTGAACGGACCGATCGCACCGCGGCTCGGCATAAACGCGACGAACAATGTGTTTGGCCCGGGCGTGCGCGCGAATGCAACGATCGGCCGCGCGTTGCGTCTCGTGTTGCTCAACTGCCTCAACTATCGCCCCGGTATATCCGATCGCGCAACCATGGGGACGCCGGGAAAATATACCTGCTGTATCGCCGAGAACGAGGACGACCATCCGTGGCGGCCCTGGCACGTTGAGCGTGGTTTTCGACGCGAGGACAGTACCGTCACGCTGATCGCCGCCAGCACCATGATCCAGGTGTGGAATTACGGCGATCACGAACAGTTGTTGCGCGCGTTTGGCGATGCGCTTTCATTCCTGGGCTCCATAGCGATTCTCGGCCAGACCCCGGGGGCGATCGTCCTGGGCGGTGAACACGCCGAAAAATTTCGGGCAAGCGGCTGGACCCGGAAGCAAATCCAGGAATTTGTTGTTGCAAGCACCGGTCGCAGCATCGCGGATCTCAAGCGCACCGGCCGGATCGATGGCCGCATCGTTGCCGGGGACGAGACGGCGCTGCATTACGCCATGGACACACCGGAAGACCTGATGCTGGTTTGCGCCGGCAGTCCCATCGGAGCGCTATCCATGGTGCTGCCCGGTTTCGGATCGTCGAAGACCGCGGGGCGCAGTCCGACCGTACGCATCGAAGAAGCGCGCTGATCGACAGCAGCCCGAGCGGTATAAAAAGATGTCGGAGGTGCGTCGGTCAGGAGCTCTCACGCGCGCGCATTTTCTCCTCCTCGGCGTGCAGCGGATCGCGGCCTTCGGCCTGGTCGCGGTGCAGCGCTGCGCGCACGAGCAGCATGTAGGTGACCGGCGTCGTCAGCGTCATGAAGACGCCGATCAGTATCTCGTGCAGCACGGGGCGCGCTTCGAGCGCGCTGAAA